>DATHOO010000188.1:0-4128 GCA_035484815.1 Candidatus Acidiferrales bacterium | reverse complement strand
CGTGTACGTTTCGGAGATCGGTGTGTACTTGTTCGGCGCAGCGTTGAAATCGAAGAAATCGTCGAGGTTGTTGACGTAGGGCGATGTGTCCGTTGCCGCTCCGCCGAGTCGACCCAGCCCAAATACATCTTCGGTGAACTTCAGCAGCGTTGCAAACTCAACGTTCGTGTGGATGACCCCACGCCGGGCGTAGGGCGAAACGACCAACAGTGGTACGCGGAAGCCGGGCCCCTGCTGATCGCGTACGACGTAAGGAGGTACGTGGTCGTAAAAGCCGCCCCAGTCGTCCCACAGGATGAAGACGACGGTGGAATCCCAGTCTTTACTGGCTCCTATCGTGTTCAGGAGACCAGCAACCCAACCAGGCCCGCAATATCCGCCCGGTACGCCCGGGTGATCGGAAGTAAACGCGAGCGGAAGTATCCAGGTAACCGCCGAGAGCTGCCGCTTGGTATTGCTGCGCGATGGATTCTCGTCTTGAAAGAATGCGGTGCTGGGCGTACGCCAGTGAGGGAGGTTGATATTGTCGTTTTTGTAAGGTCCGTACTTGTCGTAACAGGTTTTCCAATCGGGCTGATTCGGGACCCAAGCACTGCTATGCCGTATCACATAATTGACGTCGAGCCCGATGATGCTCGAACACATGCTCTTCGCATAAAGAGTCCAAGTCACACCCTTCGCGTCGGCTAGATCGGCGATGGATCGATACCGCGAAGTCTGGCCAAAACATGGGAAGGCGCCGGTTGGAGAGGCGCTCTCGATGCCGGAAGCGTCGATAGAGAACGTGCTGGTTTTTGGCGGCGAATCGCAACCCCACGGCACGTAAGCGCAGAAGTGTAGATTCGTGATCGATGTGTCGCAATCTACACCCGAAGGATATACGGGAGAATCGACGACGTTGTTCGATTGTCCGGAGAAGAGATACTGGTGCGCGGTAAACGACTCGCTGTTGTGTCCCATGAAAAACCTATCGCCGAGCGCGTAGGCCTTGGCGATGTCCCAGTACGGTTGGCTTTCGGAGCGATTCACGTAAGAGTAGATCGTTTTTTCATCGACGCCCGGCGGCGGCGTCGCGCCGGCCTGCGTAAGGGCGTTGAGGTTGAACCCGTTCATCAAACACGGCGACGGCCGGCCGACGGGGAAGGGTATCGCCGGCGGTCCCGCAGCGCCCGCGTTGCACGCAAGCAACCAGTTTGGGTGATAGTTGTTCGGATCACCCAACGAGCTGATGCTGCTTGAGCTTTCGATATTGACCTGAGACAGCTTGATCGTTCTTCCATCGGCCGTTTGCCCAGTCCGGGCGGCATCCGCTCCCGGGAAGGGATTGGGACCGCCGAAGATGTTATCGAACGTGCGATTCTCCTGAATGATGAAGACGACATGTTTGATCTTATCCTTAGCCACGAAGGATGGCGTCACGTGTCCCGCAGCACTCGTCGCGACCGGAATTCCCGTCCCTGCCGGTGCGTGCGAGCAGGCGGTGAGCAAGACTGCCGTCGCAAAAGTAAGCGCGAGCTTATGCACGATGCTTTTCCTCATTGTCCTAGGCCCTCCATCTGCACGATTTCTCCACCTTGGTTGTCGTCGAGAACGTTTACGAAGCAGCGTGTCTGACATCCAGGTTTAACCGCGACTCCGACAGGCTGGTCCCACGACGTCCCGGCATAGCTGAACCGCCCTACACTCGGAATCTTTAGCACGGCGGGAGCAAAAGAGTCGATGACGTATGCGCCGCCACCGGCGTCGGCTGCGCTCGCGATCAAACTTACGAATGGCGCGCCGTTACCGACCTCGGTTACGGTGACGTTGGGCGGAGTCGCCGCGATCCGCACGACTTTAGACAAGCGTCCGGGCGGAAACGCTAAAGTAGCAAAAACCGTGCTCGGCATATCGAATTTGCTTTGCTCGGCCGCAACGGACGTTATTACTCCACTCAAATGTACGGTGTAGGAGCTATTCTTCGCCGGCAAATGCGTATGCGGGTCGAGCGAGTGAAACTCGACGTCGTGTCCGCCGCCGTACGGCGGACCGGTGGTTGTAGCAAAATACAAGTACTTCTCGTCAACCGCAATGTGCGCGGTGCAACAGGTCAGAGAAATACCGGTATTAACGACCGTGCCCCCGTTGTTGAAAGGTGGCTTTACTAAGTAAACGGTATTGCCGGCAAGTACGTAGACGTCTGACGGTTGTAACGCGTCAACTTCCAAGCCGGTAATGTTCTTGAAGCCGGAGCCGATTTTGTAGAGCAAGCTCCCGTCCGGTTTATACACCGACACGTACGGGTTAGCGTTTGCAACGTAAAAGTCTCCGTCGATATCTTCAGCGATGTTCGTTGGATCGTTCAGACTCGTCACGATCGTTTTGCTCGTCGGGAGCCACGACACGGTGACGGCGCCGCTTCCGAAGTGGACGCCCTGCACGGTAACAACGTGGCTCACCGTCACGGGGTCGTAATAGCTCGAACCGCCGCCGCCGCCCCCGTCCTTGATGTCGCGGCCATCCGTCTCGTGAATGCTGGCAGAGCCGCCGCCGCCTCCGAAGTATCCGCCTCCTCCGCCGCCGCCGCCGAAGGTCGATTGAGGGGCGGAATCGCGGCTCGCACCAGACCCCCCGGTGCCGGCGGACCCCCCGCCCGCGTAATCCGAACCGGGTTTTCCCCCGCTCATTTGTGAGCCACCCGTTGCGTCGGTATCACCGCAGCAGCTAAGGCCACCTCCGCCGGTCGCGCCGCCGCCGCCTCCACCGGTCCACCCGCCACCCGAAGAACCGCCGCCCCCGCCGGCGATGATCGCGACACGGCGGTCGACCAGCGCAAGAGAAGTAGCTCCGCCTCCGCCGCCGCCCGGGCTGCCGCCGCAACAAGCGCTGCCGCCGTTCCCGCCGCCGTTAAAACCGCCGGTGCTGTCGGATTGACCGACGCCACCCGCACGAACGTACAGCGACTCTCCCGGCGTTACCGAGATCGTACCGCTCACGCAGCCGCCGGGTGCTGCCGTGCCCTGAGCACCTTGCACGCGAACCGTTACGCTTGTCACACCCTCGGGCACAAACCATCTCGTTTCGGCGCCCGTGTATGAAAACGTCTGAATCTGAGCGTCGTTCGGCGGAGTAGTCGTTGGAGCGGGCGAGGGCGCTACACAGAGCAGGGGTGGTGGCACGCCGGCCTCCGGAGAGCGATTCACTGCGCCCCCGGGTATGGAGGGAGTGTCCAGCACTGCATTTCCACGTCCGCCGCATCCAGCGAGCAACGACAGGCTGCAAAGCAACCCCACCACGGTACCGGAAATGGAAAACGAACGTCTCATCACTTCCCGCTTCCTGCGACGGCACTCTTAACGCGCAAACGAATCGACTGGGTGATTGGTTCTCGCCTCGGCTTGAGAAATGCCTCTCGGCTTCAGAACACCCTCATCCTACTCGACACGGAAGCCGGCGCGATGAGGGTCGGGCATCCGCGACGCTGGTCCGGTCGAATTCCGTCGTTATCACCGTCAATCCTTAGAGCGCGTAGACGCCTGAAAGGCTTTTCTGCGAACTTCGACGGCCTTCGACGAGAACGTCCGGAATCGGTTGGGATAGGTAGGCCTTCTGCTGGTTATCGAATCGCCGCAGCGCTGCCGAAGTACGATAACCACTCTGCCGGGGAAACCTTTTGTCCTGGCGAAGCGTTTCTCTCGATGCTGAGGGAACGAGGTAAAACCATGGCTGCTTTTGCACGAGCCGCATGTGTCGTGGCGATTTTGGCGATTGCGATCTGCGGGTGCGCGCAGCGCTCACCCGGTGCGCTTCCGATGGCAGCGGCGCTCGCCCGATCGGCGAGCGAACCGGCGGCGAAGAGCGGTACGCTCTCGCACCGGTTCTCGGTCGACTTCCCTAGCCCCGTCAATTTCGACGACGCAGGCGACGCACCATCGGTCTCGATGATAACGCCGACGAAGATCGTCGAAGAGAACGCAAAAAACGGCTCTTTGGTCTATCGCGTCGGCGACGTGGCCGCCGACAACGTGAATTGGCGCGCTGGTGTGCTCAGCGGCGGCGGATTCCGCCCCGCCCTCGCAACCTACGGCAACGAAGTCGTCGACGTGCACGTCGATGGAGATAACAACCTGCTGTATCGCGTCGGCTCAC
>DATHOO010000187.1:0-4396 GCA_035484815.1 Candidatus Acidiferrales bacterium | reverse complement strand
CCGATCGGTCCCAGCCCAATGCAGTTGCCGAGCAGCCAAGACAATGGCCTCGTCTCGGTCATCGCTGTAGATCCCGACAATCTGAACGTACTCTACGTTGGCACCACTTCGGGTGGTCTGTGGAAGAGCACCGACGGAGGTCATACTTATACTCCGCTCTTCGACCATCAAAGCACGCTAGGAATCGGCGAGCCCACCGGGATCGCAATCGACCCGAGCAACCCGACGACGATCTACGCCGGAACCAGCGGACGCAACCAGCCTTCCTCGGGCCTCTTCAAATCGACCGACGGCGGCGCGAGTTGGATCGCCCTCGGCTCGACGTTTGAAGACCAACCGATTTACGTCATTATCGTCGACCCATCAACCGGCGTCCTCTATCTGGGGACGTCTAAAGGCGTATTCACCTCGTCCAGCGGCGGTCAGAACTGGACGCAAGCAAAAAATCTGAACGGCACCGTTCGCTCGCTCCAGCTGGACCTGTCAACGCCTCCCACCGCGCGCATACTCTACGCGGGTGTCACGAAGCAAGGCGTCTTTAAGTCTACCGACGGCGGTAACTCGTTTAGCGAGATTCTCAGCGCCTCGACGCCGGCCTTAGCGGCGGCGCTCGCGGGCCAGACCTTCACTCGCGTAGTCGTTGCACTCGCGCCCCCAACCTCGCCGCCCGACGTTAACGGCGTTCAGGTGATCTACGCAACGATGGCGGCCGACTATAACGCGACGCCGGATCCGATCGGGTTGTTCATCAGCACGGACCAGGGAAATACCTGGACGCAGCAGACGGCAACCGGATATTCAGGTACTACCTACGGCGGTTACGCGTTGCACATGGCCGTCGATCCTGCATCATCCGGCGACGGCGTTCACGACATCATCTATGCGGGATGCATTCGTCAGTTTAAGTCGCTCGACGCCGGCAAGACATTTAATCCGCTTACCGTGGGGCACGCCGATACGCACACGTGGACGCTCGTTCCCCGACCAAGTGGTACGATCGTCTACTGCGGAACGGATGGAGGAATCGACGTCTCCTACGACGGTGGTCTATCGTTTTTATCGCGCAACGGCGGCGGTTTGCAAACAGGCTTGTTCTATAACTTGGCGATCAAGCCGGACAACGCAGCGAGCATCACGACGGGTGCCCTGCAAGACAATAAGATCCAGACCACCGCCGGCATTGCGGCGCCCGAGTGGCGGGGCACCTTTGGCGGCGACGGATGGGACGTCGCGTTCGATGGCAGCGCAACGCCGGTGTTGTATAGCACGAGCGGCGGCCCGAACACCGTCGTCGCCGTCTCCCACGATGACGGCCAAACGTGGCCGAGCACCGATACACCACCTTGGGCGCCTTCCGACACCGGCGGTTTCAGTTTAACGCCGCTCGCCTCCGACCCGAGCGCTTCGGGCATTATTTACGTAAGCGGCCTACAGAACTTGTGGCAGCGCCACGGCGGCAGCTGGCGGATCATTGCCGCTTTAGGTGCCAGCGGCCACGTCGATGTGGCCCCGACGGACGGCAACTATGTCGTCATCGCCGCGCGCGAGAAGGTTTACGTCTCGATTAATGCGCTCGCGCCCACGGTGGGTGCACCCACCGGCGTAACATTCACGGACATCACACGAAACCTCCCGCACCGCAACATCGCGCGGGCCGCCTTCGATCCGGTCGACCACAACGTGATTTACGCCGTGGTCACCGGATTTGACAGCGGTTCGGGTCAGAACGTCTTTCGGACGACGATCGCCGGCACGTCGTGGACGAACATCTCGCCCAATCTCGATCTTCCGTGCAGTGCGATTGCATTAGACGGAACGACGACGCCGACGACCCTGTACGTCGGCACGGATCTCGGCGTCATTCGATCGGTCGACGAAGGCAACTCGTGGTCCGTCCTCGACGACATTCATTTTCCCAACGCGCCGGTCTTTGATCTCGCCTTTAACGCGAAAGCCGGCGTGCTGCGCGCGGCCACGTTTGGCCGTGGCATCTTCGAGTTCGTGACACCCGCAGGCCCGGCGATTGCCGTAAGTTTAGAAGACGGGCTGGCCTTCGGCACGGTTTGCTCCGGCCCGGAGTACTTGACGCTGAAGATTTACAACGTTGGTAAAGCCGATTTAATTATCACGAGCGTTGGCATTCTGTTCGGTTCAGTCGACTTCTCGGTGCTGTCGACGCCATCGACCCCGCTCACGATCGAGCCCGGCGACGAGGTTGACTTCACCATCAGTTACACGCCGACTACACCCGGCGTTGCCGAGACCGCGACTGTTCGCATCATCAGCAACGATCCGACGGCGCCGTTTGTCGATCTCGCGGCAACCGGCGGCGGTGGTGCCGGCGCCGTGGCGACCTCCATCGCAAATGCCGGCGATTTCGGCGACGTCTGCCGCGGCTCGTTCGCCGACGAGCCACTAACGATCAATAATCCGGGCCCGTGTCCGCTGACGATTAACGACATTATCGGATCCGGAGACTTCATCGCTCCCAGCGTGCTTTCGTACCCGCTCGTCGTCGCGTCGGGCGCTTCCATAGACGTTACCGTGCGCTTCGCGCCATCGAGCTATGGTGCGCACGTGGGCACGATCACGGTTGTCAGTAGTGATCCGGCAAGTCCGAACGTCGTCCACGTTTCGGGAGCTGCTCCGGCGCCCAAGGCGAATCTCATCATCGCCAACCGCGGAAACTTCGGCAAAGCCTGCGTCGGTAGTTTCGTCGACGAGCCGCTCATCATCACGAACAGCCACTCCTGCACGCTGACGGTCAGCGCGATCGTATCGAGCTCGCCGGACTTTCTCGTGCCGGAAGTCTTGTCGTATCCGATCACCATCGCACCAGGGAACTCGCTGCCGGTGCCCATTCGCTTCCAACCGGGCGGCTTCGGTTCCAAGTCGGGATCCATCACGGTTGACAGCGACGATCCAGCGGCCCCGATCAACATTAGCGTCTCGGGCGACGCGCCGTCGGGAGCGTTGACAATCGCGGGGTCGACGACCTTCGGCGGTGTCAACGCGACGTGCTGCGCCGATCGCACGCTTTCGGTCTGCAACGTCGGCGAATGCTCGCTCAACGTGACGAGCGTAGACTTCCGTCGCACGAGTCGTTATTGGAAGCTGCTGCACAACCCCTTCCCGGCAACCCTTGCGCCGGGCTCGTGCCTTCCAGTTGTGATTCAGTATCACGCGCTCGAAAAGTGTTGTCGCATTTGCGAGCTAGTGATTGAAAGCAATGACCCGGCCATGCCCGTCAAAGTAGTAACCGTCGACGCATACACGATATGGCCATGGTCGCGAGAAGATTGCGACGACTGCCGCAAGGGCTGTTGCAACAAGCAGCATCCCGAGGCTTGCCGGCAGGGGTACCCATGCTGTTGCGTCGACGACGAGGAGATTTAATTGAGAAGAATCGCCTTAGCCGCTATCGCGACCATTTTGGCTTTGATCGCGATGGCGTCTCCAACTTGGATTGAGTTCATAACTGGATTCGATCTCGACCAGCACGACGGATCGGTCGAGCGAGCAATCGCGGCCGGGCTGCTGACGATAGCGGGACTCGCGCTTGGGGCAAGAGCAATAAAATGGCGACGACTTACCACGACGCGCCCTTGATCGGTCAGGCGCAAACCCGAAAGGAGACGCTACGAGAAACATCAGGATCATCGAACAAATCTCGTTGGACGGCGTGATCCAGGCGCCCGGCGGGCCGAACGAAGACGGCGACTACCCGCACGGCGGATGGGCGGTGCCGCATTCCGACCCGGCAGTGGGAGAGGCTATCGTCGCGGCGCACGGCGAGGCGTTCGATCTGCTACTGGGCCGCCGAACCTATGATATCTGGAGCGCCCATTGGCCAAACGAAAACGGACCGATGGCGAACAGGTTGAACGCGGCTACGAAATACGTCGCGACCCACAGGCCGGAGAGTCTCGCATGGGGGCCGGTCGAGGATCTTGGATCGAACATCGTCGAGGGCGTTCGCCGCATCAAGGCCGAGGACGGGCCGGACCTGATCGTCTGGGGCAGTTCGACGTTGACACCGGTGCTGCTCGAACACGGGCTTGCCGATGAAGTCTTGCTGTTCATCTGTCCGATTCTGCTGGTAAAGGGCAAACGTTTCTTTTCGGATGGAACTCCGCCGAGCGGGCCGTTGCGGACCGGCTCGTTCGGCGACGCGCCGGAGTGACCGGCGTTTGCGCTGTCGAACCGGCGTTGTCATGCAACTGAAACTTGTTAGCACTGCTCTGATACTTTCGTCGACGCTGTCGGGCTGCGGCGGCGGTAGCGCCGCCCCGTCCAGTGCGGTTCCTCTGGTATCTAGCAACGACCCTGCGCTTGCTTCGAAGACGTCTGCGCCGTTTGCCTATGTGGCGCAAACGTGTGAGTCTAGCTCGTCTTG
>DATHOO010000186.1:0-6470 GCA_035484815.1 Candidatus Acidiferrales bacterium | reverse complement strand
ATCGAACCACACGCGTATCGATTGTCCGACCTCGGCATAGTCTGCCGAGTCAATCTTGTTTGTCATCAAAGTCAGTTCTCGCAGACGATCAGACTCTGAGAGCCAAGCGGTGATTCTCTGCCAGAGCAACACTGCGACTATCGTCGTCATGATATTGTTCGGACCACTTTTCCGCGATGTGGCCATCGTACTAAATAGGCGAGGCTTCTATACTCATGAAGACAGCTAAGTATTGATGGGCGCCAACACTACAAGTGGACGGCACCAAAATGGAAAGGCAATGTACTTGAGAAACTATATAGTCGCGCTTGCGGTAGCGCTTGTCGCGCGTGCGTCGCTGCCTGCGTTGGCGGTGTCCACTCTCGATGTTCCGATTGTAGCCGGCGCGCCGGCGGAGTTCAGCAAAGCCGCTGTCGCTGAAATCGGATGGGATCCGCAGAACAATGGCCCTGCTGACGAAGCGGCAACGGCACACGTGTATGGTGACGGCACTACAATATTTGTTCGATTCGATGTACCCCAGCGCGAGGTGCTCGAAGGGTCGGAAGGCGGCGACTGTGTTGCAATCGACCTTTGGCCGAAAGGCGCGAGTGGTGAATACTATCGCCTCGGCGTCAATCTTGACGGATCGCATACAGACGACAGTACCGCGAACACCGTGAACTGGGGCGTCGCGAAGTCGACCCAAGTTGGTGGTTACAGCGTCACCATTAGCATTCCGATGAGCGTAGTAACGACGACCTCCACGCCAGTTCTCGTGCAATTCAGCCGCTGGATCGCTTTCACGGCTGAGGAGCAGATATGGTCACATAATAGCGCCAACGCGTCGCTGGAGGACATAGCGCAGGCCGGAACGATGATTCTGGAAAGCCCACTTGGATTCACGAAGACGTTACCTGGAGGAAAAGGTAAGTAAATCCTATCGAGACTTCTGACCGGCTCGTCGCAAGGAAACCGCCGGTATCAAGTCGCCCGACTGACTGGGCCAGCGTGGAGCATATTCTTACCGGCGAGGCGATCAGCGCAGGCTGTAAGCGTCGCGTAGTTGGTCGCGAACCCAGCAGCCTTTATGCGTCGTTCAATGACCCGGTCGCGTTGGCGTTGCAGCTCGTCGTGAGCGAATAGGCGACAGCGAAAACGCGTCGGCCATGCCGCCGAGGCGCAGCTGCCGGAGCGAGCCGTCTAACTCGCCGGCGTACGTTCAATCAGCACGTGCGCCGTTATGATGCCTGAGCGAATCAGAATTGCGACAACGAGTACACGGTGCCGCAACCGTAGCTCCCGCCACAGCCCGTGCCCCCGCCTCCGGTCGTGCCGTAGAGCGCGCTCTTGACCTTGACGAGGCCCGCTCGCGGCGACTCGCCATCCCCCGAGCCGCCGCCTTTGAAGCTGTAGAGCACGGTTTGGGTTCCCGACGGCGTGATTGAGAAGACGGTTCCGTCGTTGTTCGGGCCTCCAACGAAGGTCGTGCTGTAGAGCTTACCCTTGGCGTAGAGGAGGGCCGCAACCGGGTCTGCGCCGTCTCCCGAGCCGCCGAAACTATGGAGCACAGTTTCCGTGCCGGACGGCGTGATCGAGAAGACGGTTCCGCGGTTGTTTGTACCCCCAGCATAGGTCGTGCTGTAAAGCGTGCCCTTGACGTTGATGAGGCCGGCTTCCGGGTTATTTCCGTCTGGGTCACCTGCAAAACTATGGAGCATGGTTTCCTCGCCGGACCGCGTGATCGAGAAGACCGTGCCGCAACCGCCACTTCCACTGCAGTTCGCTCCTCCTTCAAAGGTAGTCCCGTAGAACTTTCCTTTGACGTCGATGAGGCCGGCAAACGGGTATTTGCCGTCTCCCGAGACGCCTTTGAAGCTATAGAGCATGGTTTCCGTGCCGGACGGCGTCATCGAGAAGACGGTTCCACAACCGCCACTAGAGCTGCAGTTCCCTCCTAGATAAGTCGTGCCGTAAAGTGTGCCCTTGACGTTGATGAGACCCGCTCGCGGCTGTTCGCCGTCTCCCGGGCCGCCTTTGAAGCTGTAGAGCACGGTTTCCGTACCCGACGGCGTGATCGAGAAGACGGTTCCGTCGCCGTTTGCGCCTCCTTTACCGGTCGTCCCGTAGAGCGTGCCCTTGACGTTGATGAGGCCCGCAACAGGGTATGCGCCGTCTTGCGAGCCACCGAAGCTGTGGAGCACGGTTTCCGTGCCGGACGGCGTGATCGAGAAGACGGTTCCCTCGCCGATTCTGTTGTATGCGCCTCCTTCATAGGTCGTGCCGTAGAGCGTTCCCTTGACGTTAACAAGGCCCGCAAACGGCTCTTCGCCGTCAGCAAAGCCGCCTTTGAAGCTGTGGAGTACGCTGTACCTAACTGACAGCGGAATCGCGGCACGAGCGTCACTCGGAACTAATGCAGGAGCGCCCAACCCCGATTGGGACGCGCCGCTGCAGGCGACGAGCAAAGCTGCGGCGCAAACGCCGAGCACACTGTAGGGCAGATTCAGCATATTTTTCATTTCTTGCTCCTCTTCTTGAGACGCGCACGGCAGGTTGTTCGGCTATCATGCGTGCCGGTGCGCCACGACCCTAAAGGCACGACGCAGTTAGGTAACTGTACCATTAACGATATCCCTTATTGCAGAAGCACCGCGCCGCCGAATTCAAAAGTTTCCGCTCAAAGCGCGGAAAATTAGTCAGTCAGCCTTGGAATGCAAGGGTTGCGCGAACTCCCCCGGTGCGATGTTGATCTCGACGGCGGAACGGTACGGACTGCGCGCTCGCCGGAGCGTAGTACGGTCGCGACGGCCAAGCGCACGCGATTCGTACTGTGATTCAAAGAACCGGGCATACCATCGTCCACGCGCGGCGAGCTTTTTGGTCGATATCCTCGCGCGGGTTGACTTGCCGGTCTGCCGGCGTCGGACACTCCCAAGGGGCCAGTGGCCCTGCGCTTCCCACCCGATGATGCCGAGGCTATGTTCCCCCAGTTATTCCAAACGGCATAATAACCGTGACAAGCTAGGTCATGGCCAAGAAGACGCCTCTCGATAAGGCCGTCGGCAGCACCTAAGCCTTACAAACTCGGTGTAGTAAACGGTGTAGTAAAAAGGGCTACTTCGGTTCAACCCCTGGGATCACGGATCTTCGCTGCGAGGCGAGCGAGACGAGCGCCAGCACACCAACATTCGCAATGAGCCCAATAAAGCCGGGATTGATACCCCAAGGCGTTTCGTTGAGAGCCGCGAGCGGGATCGCAACCGCGAGACCAGTGGCGATTCCGGCGCCGACACCCAACGCCGTTGCCCGTCGCCAGAGAAACGTTGCGGCGACGCCTGGAAAGAACTGCGTAATGCCGTTGTAGTAGAGCAGGAGCATCTCGACGACGGTCTTCTGTGCGACGAGCCATACGAGAAGCGCCAGCACCGCAACGACGACGACGAGGACGCGCGTCAGCAGCGTACGCGCGGCGTCGTCGGTTGCGAAGCCGAAGATGTCGCCGGCAACGTTCTTCGTAATCACGCTCGCGCCGGCCAGGATGAGCGCCGACGCGGGAATGAGAGCAGCCAGCGCGCCCGCGGCCGCAATCAAACCGAGCACCCACGACGGATAGAAGTGCTGCACCACCAGCAGAAACGATTGGTCGACGGCGGTTCCTTTTAACCCGGGCACGATCAGCGCCGACGCAAAGCCCGCGAAGAGCATCAAGATGAGAAAGCACTGATAGAACGGCAGCAGCATCGCATTGCGGCGGAGCGTGTCCTCGCTGCGGGCACTGAAGACGGCGTTGAACGTCTGCGGGCCCATAAAAAATCCAAGGCTCGTTAGGAGCACGGTGGAGACGTACCAAACGGTTCCATGAAAAGCGCCGCCGGGTGGAAGCACGAGCATCTGCGGATGCTTCGCCAGCACGTGGTCGAACATCGCGGTGGGCGAGCCGAAGAAGCGAATGGGAATGGCGATCCCGGCAAAAATGACCGCGCCCAGAACGAAAACGTCTTTCACGACGCTGGCCCAGGCGGTGCCACGCAGTCCGGCGCCGTAGACGAAGAGCGCGAGCACGATGAAGCCGATGCAGACCGAAACGGTGGCATCGTACACGCCGTAGCCGGCGATGCGCAGGAGAATCTGCAATCCGCTGAGCTGCAGCGAAACGTAGGGCACGATCATCAAAAACTGCAGAACCGCAACCCCAAGGGCCAGCGCGCGGCTGCCGTAGCGCACTTCGAAAAAGTCAGGCCCGGTGAGCAAGCCGTGTTCCTTGCCGACGCGCCAGATGGCTGGCGTTAGGAAGTAGGCAATGATATATGCGGCGGTGCCATAAGCGAGGATGTAGTACGCCGGCGCACCCTGCGAGTACGAGAGTCCGGCGATGCCCAGGAAGGTGAAGGTCGTGTAGATCTCGCCGGCCATGAGCACCCAGAGAAAGAGCGTGCCGAACGAGCGCCCACCAACGATGTACTGGCTGGGATCCATCTTGATACGGCGCACGCCGAAGAGCGCAAAGCCGATCGTCCCCAAAACGACGACGGCGACGATCGAGAGCGCCACGGTTGCTCGGGTCACCAGTGCCGCTCCAAGCGGCCGATGGCCCAGAGAAACGCCGGCGTCAGCAGCACCCAGATCGCGATCCAACCCAGCAGAAACGGCGCGCCGAAGATGCGCGGCTCCACACGATTGACCAGTGGAATGGCCACGGTGAGCGCGGTCGCCGGTATGGCGGCGAGAATCACCCGCAGAAAACGGGCGCTCGAGAAAGGGCTAGCCCCCATTGCGGCGCATTACGCCGTGTGCAGCAGCAACGTCCTTCACTCGTCGGCCCGCTCGTCGTCATCGCCATCGTCGCCGTCATCGGCGTGTGGGTCGCCGGAACGTATAACTCGCTCGTAACGCTCGGTCAAGCGGTGGATGCTCAATGGGGACAGGTGCAGAACGTGTACCAGCGCCGCGCCGACCTGATTCCCAATCTCGTCGCGACGGTCAAAGGCGCCGCCAACTTCGAATCGAGCACGTATGAGGCCGTCGCGAAGGCCCGCGCGAGCGTCGGACAGATTCCGCCCGGTGTGGTTCAAAATGCGGTCAACAATCCGCAAGACTTCGCAAAATACGCGCAAGCACAAGATGCCCTCGGTTCAGCCCTCTCGCGGCTGCTCGCGGTGGTGGAGAACTACCCGCAGCTCAAGGCGACCGAAAACTTTCAAACGCTTCAGGCCCAGCTCGAGGGCACGGAGAATCGCATCGCCTTCGAGCGTAAGAAATATAACGACGTCGCGCGCGCCTTCAACACGAAACGCGATACGTTTCCAACGGTGACGATCGCGGGAATGTTCGGCAGCAAGTTCAACGAGAAGAGCTACTTCCAAGCGCAGCCGGGTGCGGAGAAGGCGCCGGTCGTCAACTTCAGTCCGTGAGACGCTCGGAGCGCGCCGCGATCGCTCGGGCCATCGCACAAGCGGAGGACGGGACGAGCGGTCGCATTGCCGTGCGCATCGTTCCGGATGCTACGCTCGACGCAATCGAACGGGCAAAGCACGAGTTCGGACGCATCGGCTTGCATCGGCACGATCGCGCGAATGCCGCGCTCATCTTGGTGGCACCGAAGGCTCGCAGCTTTGCCGTGATCGGGGATCGCGCGTTGCACGAGCGCGTGGGCGACGAATTTTGGAGCGAGCTAGTCCGCGCGAGTCGGCCGTACTTTGCGCGGGGTGAAGTGCCCGAGGGCGTCATCCACGTCGTCGGGCGCCTCGGCGAAGCCTTCAAGGCGCACTTTGCATGCGACTAACAATCGTTGCGCTGATCGTTTGCTGCTGGGGGGCGCCGGCGCTTGCGGCCGACTTCCAGATACCGCCGACCCCTAATCACTACGTCACCGACAATGCCGGGGCGCTGTCGAGCGGCACGCGAGCAACCCTCGAGAGCGAGCTTCAGACCTACGAAAAATCAACCGGCCACCAGATTCTCGTTTGGATCGGGCAAACGACCGGCGACGTGCCCTTGGAAACGTGGACGGTTGAAACCGTCAACCATTGGAAAGTCGGCCGGCGCGCGTACGACGACGGTGCGGTGCTCTTTCTTTTCATGCAAGACCACAAGATCCGCATCGAAGTCGGCTATGGACTTGAAGGCTCATTAACGGATGCCGATAGCGATCGAATCATCCGCCACGTTATCACGCCCGGGATGCGGTCCGGCGACGTGGATGGCGCGATATCGAGCGGCGTTGCGGCCATCCTCGCCACGATTTCTCCGTCGTACAAAGGCGTAACGCCGCCGCCCGAGACCGGTGAAACCGGAAACCTCACCAGCCCTGCGGGGCTCACGATTCTTGCGATCCTTGGGCTCGGCTTTGGATTCTTGCTCTTGATGGTGATTGT
Source organism: Candidatus Acidiferrales bacterium (assembly GCA_035484815.1). Lineage (GTDB taxonomy): Bacteria > Vulcanimicrobiota > Vulcanimicrobiia > Vulcanimicrobiales > Vulcanimicrobiaceae > Cybelea. The sequence continues at coordinate 114 of DATHOO010000186.1, read as the reverse complement.
GCAAGGCATCTGGTTCAGGCGTCATGGCTACACCGTGACGCGGCACGGCCATTCGTTTTGGGGCCCCGGTGGCTTCATCGGCGGAGGCTTCGGTGGCGGGGGCTTTGGCGGCGG
>DATHOO010000185.1:0-26614 GCA_035484815.1 Candidatus Acidiferrales bacterium | reverse complement strand
GAACCGCCGCCGGCGGCGCGCAACAGTATACGGTCACGGCCGACGTGCAAACCAGTTCCGGTGAGTACTACACCACGTTCACGGTAGAACAGGGGCCGATCGGCTTACAAATCACCGATCACTACACGATCAAGCCGTAAGGTAGCGTTAAACCTCTGCTCCCAATCCCGTGGTGGCGCGGACGTGAAGCTGATCGAACATGGCTTCCGATTCGCGGTCGCGTATCAGCAGCGTTCCGAGTATGGCGCCGGCGAGGCCGATCGGAATCGAGACGATGCCCGGGTTATCGAGCGGAAAGATCGCTCGGGCTCCCAGGAAGACTGGGCTTATCGCAATGAGCACGAGCGACGAAACCAGCCCGCAGACCATTCCCGCGATCGCACCCGATCGCGAGAAACGGCGCCACGCGAGCGCGAGGAGAATAACCGGAACGTTCGCGCTCGCCGCCACCGCGAATGCGAGTCCGACCAAGAATGCGACGTTGAAACCGCGCAACGCGATCGAGAGCACGATCGCGAGCGCTCCAACCACGAAGGCAGTCGCGCGCGCGACGAAAAGATATTCGGTCTCGTCGCCGCGTCCGTCGCGGACTAAGCTAAACCATATGTCGTGCGCGAACGCCGAGGACGCCGCGAGCGTAAGGCCGGCGACGACCGCGAGGATCGTTGCAAACGCGACGGCCGAGACGAACGCCGTCAAGAGCGACCCGCCCAGGTTGCCGGCCAGGAGCGGAGCCGCGAGATTGCTGTCGGGCTTGGGTACGATGAAACCGTTGCGAATAAGCTGAGCGTTGAGCGGTGCCTCGGCTTCGGGATGACGCGCGATATAGCCGATCGCTTGGCCCGCGTACAGGCGCCGCCCGATGTGTTCTTTTCCGACGATCGTCGCCGCGCCCAGTCCCATAAAGGACGTCGTCAGATAGAATATTCCAATTAAAACCATTGCCCAAGCAACGGATGTACGGGCTGCTTTTGCCGAAGAGACGGTAAAGAAGCGCATCAGGATGTGGGGAAGGCCGGCCGTCCCTAAGACGAGGGCCAGTCCGAGCGAGACCAAGTTCCACGCCCCCAGTGCGCCGTGAAAGAGCAATCCCGGCCGCAGCAGATTCGTGGCAGTTCCATTCACCGGCACGGCAGCGGCGGCGTGCAAAAAGTCACCGAGCGAGAAGTGGAAGTGCGCGACGACCAGCAAGGAGAGCGCAATCGAAGTAAAGAGCAGCAGAATCGCCTTAATCACCTGCACCCACGTCGTAGCGAGCATCCCGCCGAAGAGAACGTACACGAGCATCAGCACGCCGACCACGACGATCGCGGCGATGTCACCGAAACGCGGAAGCAGCACGTTGACGAGCGCGCTCACGCCCACCATCTGTGCGATCAGGTAAAAGAGCGTGATGGCGATCGTCGATATCGCGGCGACCGCGCGAACCGTTCGCCCGCGCAGCCGAAACGAGATCAGATCGGCCATCGTATATTTGCCGGTGTTGCGGAGCGGCTCGGCGACCAAGAAGAGCACGGCTAGGTACGCGACCAGCCACCCGACGGAGTACATGAACCCGTCGAAGCCGTAAAACGCAATCAGACCGGTGATCCCGAGAAACGTTGCTGCCGAAACGTAATCGCCGGCGATTGCCCAGCCGTTCTGCAGCGCTCCGATGCGACGATGCGCGGCATAGAAGCCGCGGCTCGTCGCGCTCTGTCCGGATGCCCAGTAGGTGACGATCAGCGTGATGCCGACGAAGACGGCGAACATCACGACCGTCTCCTGGGCTATCATTGCTGCGCGTCGAGGACTTCGTGCGTCTCTTGCCGCCGGATCCGGGCAGCGCGAACGTCGAAGCTGCGGGCCCGCTGCAGATAGAGCGCGAGCAGAATCCATGCCATCGCGAACTGCGAGAGCGCGAAGGCGTAGGCCAGCGTCAGTGGGCCGAGCACCGGCCGGCTCATCACTTGCGGAAAGACCCCGACCGAGATCGGCAACGCCAGATAGTAGGCGATGAAAAAGATGGTCGCCGGGACCACGAAACGTCGCCGCGAACGCACGAGCGCCCGAAACTCAGGCTCGGCGGCCAAGGACTCCCACCGTCCTCGCTCGATCTGCGGCACTACTCTTCGTCGGGCCAGCCGGCGAGCTCGCCGATGGCAGCGCTCTTGAGCACGCGCAAGCCGAGCATCGCGCATTTCATGCGCGTCGGGCTTATGCCGATGCCAACATCCTCGAGCACTACGTCCTTCGAGAGCTTCGCCACGTCCGTCAGCTTCATCCCTTTGACCCTTTCCGTCAGCATCGACGCCGATGCCTGGCTGATCGCGCAACCTTTGCCCGAGAAGCGCACCTCGCTGACGACGCCGTCGTCGAGCCTCAGCTGCATCCGAATCTGGTCACCGCAGAGCGGGTTGAGGTCCTCGGCTTCGACGTCGACGCGCTCTAGGCTACCGAAGTTTCGTGGATTGCGGTAATGGTCGAGGATGTAATCTCGGTAAAAGTCGTCCACTGATCGCGTCTACTCAAACACCGAAGACGCGCGCCGCCTTTTCTATTCCCTCGAAGAGCGCATCGACGTCGGCTTCGGTGTTGTAGATATAGAAGGAGGCGCGAGCGGTTGCAGCCCAGCCCATCTTTTCCATCAGCGGCATCGTGCAGTGGTGACCGGCTCGGACGCAGATTCCGTCGGTGTCCAAGATCGAGGCCAGATCGTGCGCGTGAACGTCGGCAAAATTGAAAGAGATCACTCCGGAGACGAGCGACGGATCGCGCGGGCCGTAAATGGCCAGCCCACGCGGTTCGAGCGCTGCAAGGCGTTCCAGCGCGTAGCCGGTCAACAGCTGCTCGTGCTCGCGTACCCAGCCCATCCCCACGCCTTCGAGGTACTCGACGGCGACGCCGAAGCCGATCGCATCGGCGATATTGGCGGTGCCGGCCTCGAAGCGCCGCGGCGGCTCGCTGAAGTCCGTGTGGGCGTACTCAACCTTACGAATCATATCGCCGCCTGCGAAGAAGGGCGGCATCGACTCGAGCAGCGCGCGCTTTCCGTAGAGCACCCCGATCCCGGTCGGACCAAGCATCTTGTGGCCGCTGAACGCGTAAAAATCGGCGTCAAGCGCTTTGACGTCGAGCGGCAAATGCGGCGCTCCCTGCGCCCCGTCAACGAGTACGACGGCACCGGCAGCGTGCGCGCGGGGGATGATAATTTCGAGGGGAGCGATCGTTCCAAGCGTGTTGCTCACGTGGCCGATCGCGACGAGTTTGCATCCCTCGAGGAGCTCGTCCAAGTCGTCAAGGATGTGGATGCCGCGATCGTCGACGGGAATGAAGCGCAGCTGCGCGCCGGTCCGCTCCGCCAAGAGTTGCCACGGCACGAGATCCGAATGGTGCTCGAGCTCGGTGAGCAAAATCGCATCCCCGGAACGCAGATTTACATTGCCCCAGGAGTAAGCGACGAGGTTGATTGCCTCGGTCGTATTTCGCACCCACACCACCTCGGAGACGTCAGCGCCGATGAACCGCGCGATCTTGACGCGCGCCAGCTCGTATTGCGCCGTGGCGCGAGCGGCGATCTCATAGACCCCCCGATGAATGTTCGCATTATACTGCTCGTAGTAATCGACCAGCGCCGCAATAACGGCCCGCGGCTTCTGCGAAGTTGCCGCTGAGTCGAGATACACGAGCCGCTTTCCCCGTGAGGTCGGGCGCGCCAGAATCGGAAAATCGGCGATAATCCGATCGACCTTGCGATCGGCGATGACCGTCACGCGAGTTTCTCCGCGAGGGCCGCTCGAATCTCGTCGCGCAGACGCGCCGATGGAAAGTGCTCGATGGCCGGTTCGAAAAAGCCGAGCGCGATCATCCGCTCGGCAGCCGCGCGGTCGATCCCGCGGCTCTCCATGTAGAAGATTTGTTCTACGTCGATTGCGCCGACCGTGGCACCGTGGTAAGCCTTGACGTCGTTGGCGCCGATCTCGAGCGCCGGCACCGAATCGACGTGTGCCGTTGGCGAAAGCAAGAGCGCGTCGTCGCGCAGCCGGGCGTCGCTCCCCTGCGCGTGCGGGGCGATGCGGATGTTGCCGAGGAAACGGGCTTGGCCGCGCTCTCGGGCCGCGGACTTTACGAGGGTCTCCGAACTCGCCTCACCGGCGCGATGCTCGACCGTGCTCACGAGATCGACGTGTTGCGCTCCGCGCGGGAAGAAGAGTGCGGTTACTCGCGCGGTCGCCCCAGGAGCTTCAATCGAAACGGAGAGGTCGCCGGCAGTGAGCTCGCTGCCCAGCTCCGCAGCCGCCCAGGCGAATTGCGCATCACGTCCCGGTCGCGCCGCGCGGCTCGTAATGATCCGCGCCGTGTCGTCGGCTTGTTGGAGAATCGCATAGGTAACATCCGAGTGCTCCTCGGTGACGACTTCCGTGGCGCCGCAGACCAACGCGCCCGAATCGGCGCTTAGCCGCTCGACAATCGTGATACGGGCACCGCGGTCGACCAGAACGACGACCCAGGGAAAAACTGCCGCGTCGCGCGCGGCGCGGTGATGAATGACAAGGGGTTGGTCGCAAGCGTGATCGGCCGGGACGTACGCGAAGATGCCGTGACCCGCGAATGCCTTTGCGAGCGCGCCGAACTTCGTCGACGCGACATCGGTGGTTCCAAACGCGCGAGCCAAAAGAGCCGGATACTCGCGTGCTGCCGTCGCAAGGTCGCAGACGACCACGGCCGGATCCTCGCTTTGCGCGCTTGAAATCGTCGCGCTTGCGTCAATCGCTCCGGCATCAGGCACGATCGAGTCGAAGTCGACGCGCCAGAAACGGCCGGGCTTCTCGCGCCGGCTTGGCAGCATGAAGAAGCGCTCGAGCAATCGCCGGCGCTCGTCGAGGGAGAGTGGGGCGTCGCCAAGCGACGCAAGCCGCTCATACAGACTCTCTGCCGCCGAGGCCTCGTACCTGAGCGCGCTAGACAACGACTCCCGCCTCTTCGCGCAACTTGTCGTATCCTTCGCGCTCGATGTAGTGCGCCAAGTCGTGACCGCCGGTTTTAACGATGCGTCCATCGATCATCACATGCACGACGTCGGGCACGACGTACTGCAGGATGCGCGGATAGTGCGTGATGATGAGAAATCCGGTCTCGCGCCCCTCGTCGCTGGCACGCAACGCGGCGATCGAGCTGCCGACGTCCTTGAGCGCGTCGATATCGAGACCAGAATCGGTCTCGTCGAGGATTGCATACTTCGGCGCGAGCACGGCGAGTTGCAGCATCTCGAGCCGCTTTTTCTCACCACCCGAGAATCCGTCGTTCAGGTAACGTCCCATAAACGATGGCTCGATCCCCAGCTGATCCATTTTCTCGAGCAGCAGCGCGCGAAACTTCGCGGGAGGAAGATCGCCGGGTCGTTCGGCCTGCCGTGCCGCGTGAAGAAAGTTGGCAACCTTGACGCCCGGAATGGCGGACGGGTATTGAAATGAGAGAAAGAGGCCCGCGCGGGCGCGTTTATCGGGGCTCAACGCGAGGATGTCCTCACCGTCCAACTTGACCTCGCCGCTTACCTCGTACTGCGGATGACCGGTGAGAGAGAAGGCGAGCGTCGACTTGCCGCTGCCATTCGGCCCCATCAAGGCGTGAACGCGTCCGGGCTCGACCGCTAGGTCGATTCCCTTCAAGATATCGTTGCCGGCGACCCGACAGCGCAGGTTTTTGATAAAAAGACCTAGTTCGGGCATGCGATTTATCCTAGCCGAGGCTCTCTGAGAAAGTCAAGGAAAAACTTTACTATCTGTCCAACTTCGTGTTAGGATAGCGCCGAAGATGCACGCCGACCGCTTCTTTCAAACCACTCGCGGGAAGATCGTGAGCGAGCTGCGCCGCCGCCGCTCCGCTTCGGCTGCGGATTTGGCGCGATCGTTCGGGCTTTCGGCCAACGCCGTACGGCAGCAGTTGATGGTGCTCGAGCGCGATGGCCTCGTCGCGGAGACCTCGGTGCGGCGCGGCCCGACCAAGCCGACCTACGAATTCTCCCTGACAACTGAGGCCGAAAAGCTTTTTCCGCAGGGATATGACAAGATGCTGACCGCCGTGCTGCGCGAGCTGCGCACGCAGCTCGGCTCCGGCGCGGTGGAGCGCGTTTTCGACGGGCTCTCGCGCCGTGCCGTCGAGCGCGCGCGCCTCGAGATCACCGCGACCGAGCCCGAGGCGAAGGTTTCACAACTCACCGAGATGCTGCGCAAGAGCGGCGTTGTTGCGGAGTACAGCCTCATCGACGGTGGATTTGTTCTGCACGAACACAGCTGTCCGTACTCCAGCGCCGCCAAAGAGAACCCCGAAGTCTGCCAAGTGATCCATCACGTCATCGACGAAACCATCGGCGGCGAGCACGCGCAGACGGAATCCCTAGCTCGCGGCGGAACGGAATGTCGCTTCGAGCTCCATCCGGTACAGGAATGAGATAGCAGAGTATGGACTTTCCGAAATTTCAGCGTTTAGTCGAAGAACGAAGCGGTTTCCGCACGATGGAAAACCCCACCGCGAGCGGTGAGTACTTCAGCGACTCGTGCGGCGATATGTACAACTTTTTCTTGCGCGTCGGGCCCGGCGCGGTCATCGAAGACATTTCGTACTTCACGACCGGCTGCGGTTTCGGAACTGCGACCTGCAGTCTCGTCGTGGAGCTCGCGAAAGGCAAGACGATCGACGAAGCGGCGGCAATCACCGCGGGCGACATCGAAGCGCAGCTCGATGGGTATCCCGAGAAGAAGAAAGATTACCCCGAACGCGCGCTCGAGGCGCTCGACGTCGCAATCGCCGACTATCGTAGCAAGGTTGGCTCCGGCACGGTGCCCGATTACGCCGCAATGCCGCGCGCCGAATCACCCGCTCCCGCGGCGACACCGGCCGTTGCGCCTGCGGCATCCGACAACGGCAAACTGCTGATCAGTTTGCGCTAGTTCGGCGCAGGGCGCGTTCACTTGCAGCTGTCTGTGCGACGAGTGACCCGCCGTAGCAGCTGCTAGGAACGCTAAAGACTCGCCGTTGCGACGATTTCGTAGCGTGAGGTGTTTTGCGTTTTGTCGAAGAGCGATTCGAAGAGCGTTACGCGCTCAATCGCTAACGGGATCGGAGCGAACTCGACGAGCGCCAACGGACGTTTTGGATCTTTGATGCGCGCGATCGTGACGTGCGCGACAGCGTCCTTCTCAAAAGGAAAGCCGAGCGCGGCGTAGGCGCTTCGCATGCGTTGCGCGAGCGCGCGAAAGGTAGAGCCTTGTTCGCGCGCGCCGATATACACGACGCGCGGTTTGCGTTCGTGCGGAAAGGCACCGAGCTTGTCGAGCATCACCTCGAATGGACGCAATCCGCTTGCGATGGGCGTCAATGCTGAGGCGACGTCTTCGGCGCGCGAGGATGCCACGTTTCCAAGAAAGGCGAGCGTGACGTGCAGCTTTTCGAGCGCTTCGAACTTCGCCGGAAACGCGGTCTTGCGCAGTTCGTCGGAGACCGCCCCGCAGCGGAGCCGTGCCTCCGTATCTAGCGCTATCCCAACAAAGAAACGCCGTGTGCGCGGCTCTAGCTTACGCATCCAGATATGGGTTGGAGTTTCGTTCGATCCCGATCGTTGTGAAGGGGCCGTGGCCGGGTACGACCGGCGTCGCGTCGTCATACGTGAGGAGCTTCGTGCGAATCGAATGAACGATGTCTTCCATCGACGTGCCACCCAGATCCCAGCGCCCGATAGAGCCGGCAAAGAGCGTGTCGCCGGTGAAAAGCGTGAGCTTGGCGCCGTCGTCGATCTCAAACGAAACGCTGCCGGGAGTGTGCCCTGGCGTGTGCAACACACGGCAGCGAACGCCGCCGGCTTCCAGGAGATCGCCGTCGCGCAAGGCACCGTCCAGCGAAACCACGGGCGGCGCGTTTGCCAGCCCGATCCACTGCGCTTGAAGCGCGAGCGATTGATAGAGCGGCAGGTCGGCGGGATGGAGTAAACCCCTGCCGCCCGTTCGTTGGCGCAGCCCTCCGAGATCGCCGATATGGTCGATGTGGGCGTGAGTGTGGACTAAGAACTTCGCATGCCAGCCGAGGGTCTGCAAGGTGCGCACGACCTCCTCGACGCCGTCGCCGCCGTCGATCACGATCGCTTCGCCGGTCGTTTCGTCGGCGACGACCGTGCAATTGCAAGCGAGCGGGCCAACCGCAAAGGTTTTTACTTTCACGTTCCTAGTCCACGTCTATTCCGAAGTCGTGAAAACCGCCGTTGAAGTATCCCAACGGCGACCCGGCACGTGCCCTGCACGACAACACGTGGCCGATCAAAATCGAGTGCGAGCCGAACTGATACTCGTGCGCGAGCTCGCAGTCGAAGTGCGCGATCGCGCCGTCGAGCACCGGCGCGCCGGTCGTGTCGATCGTATAGCCGACCTCGACGAACTGCCGCTCGCGCACCTTGCCGGAGAAATGCGCGGCGAGCGCGCGCTGATCGCCCGCCAGGACGTTGACGCAAAATACCTTCGAGCTCGAAATGAAGAGATAGCTGCGAGCCTCGCGATTGATGCAGATCAAAAGCGACGGAGGCTCGAGCGAGACGCTCGCAAACGCGTTGACGGTGATGCCGCGAGGTTCGCCTTCTTTGAAGGTGGTGACGACCGTGACACCGGTCGGCACGTGACGCATCGCATGTTTGAACTCAACCGAGCCGGTCATAATCGACGGGCGCCGATGGCGATGCCCGGCGGCAGCATCGTCGAAACGAGCGCGGGATGCGCGAGAAAACGCTCGGCAAAGCCGGGCGCCGCCGCCGCGTCGTTAAAGATCGCAAGCCCGGAAAGCTTCAGCATTGGAAGAGTTGCGTCGAGATACTTCTCGTATTCTCGCGGATTTGCCGCGACGAAGACGATGTCGAGATTGCGATGCGGAAAGTTTTCGAGCAGCTCCAGTGCGGGCGTGTTGAAGACCTCGATGAAGTCATCTTCGGCGGCGCGCCGAAAGTACGAGCGCGCGATATCGGTGCGAGCAGCCTCGGAATCGATCGTCCAAATGCGTCCGACGCTCGGCTGAGCCAGCGCCATCCAGAGCGTCGCATAGCCGTACGCCGTACCGACTTCGAGAATGCGATTGGCCTGCATCGCGGTGACGATCGTCGAGAGAAAACGACCCGTCTCCGGCGAAATCGTCAGCATGCCGGCGTCGCGCGCACGCTGTTCGAGCTCGGCGAGCAGCGGGTGCGGCGGCGGATAGGGTGGTTGCACGCTGCCTACTTAGCTCCGCTGCGTTCTGCCGCCTTGACGACGTTTCGTAGCAATGCGACGTTGGTAACCGGACCGACTCCGCCCGGCACCGGCGTGATCGCGCCGGCGACGGCAACGGCGCTCTCAAAGTCCACGTCGCCCCGCAAGACGCCGTCGACGAGCGTCGTTCCCACGTCAATGACGGTTGCGCCCGGCATCAGGTCGCTGCCCCGAATGAGCCCGGGTACGCCGGCCGCAATGACTACCACTTCGGCCATTTTGACGTACGGCTGCAAATCGTTCGACTCTTTGTGTAGGATGGTAACCGACGCATCTTGCGCGAGCATGAGCATCGCCACCGGTGCGCCGACGACGATCGAGCGGCCGACGATCACCGCGCGCCGCCCCCGCAGGGGCCAGTGCGGGCTGCGTTCGAGCAGCAGCATTACCGCCGCCGGCGTCGCGGGCACGTATTCGGTTCCGCTGCCGAACGCCAGATGACCTTGGTTGGTCGGGTGCGTCCCATCGACGTCTTTATGCGCCGGAATCGCATCGGCAATCTCGCGAATTGCGAGATGCGGGGGAAGCGGTTGCTGGAGCATGACGCCGTGCGTCGCCGAGTCATCGTGCCACGCTTCGAGGTGTTCCCGAATCTCGGCCGTGCTCGCCTCGCTCGATAAGCGGTCGACGACGACGAGGATGCCGACCCGCTCGCCGGTGCGCACCAGATTGCGCACGTACGCGAGGCTCGACTCGTTCTCTCCTACGAAAACGACCGCGAGCTGGGGATGAACTCCCACCTCGCGTAATGCGTTCGTGCGCGCGATGAGTTCCGTGCGCAAATCCGCGGCGAGGCTTTTTCCGTCGAGAATCAAGGCAGGCACGCCGTCGCCGTTTCGTTTGTCGAAGGAGGAGAACCTAGCGCTGCAGCAGACGAGTTGTCGGAATGTCTCGCTACGTCATCTGGGCGATTGCGGCGGTGGCACTGGTCGTCGCAGTCATCGTGCTCGAACCGTTCTTCCCATCGCAGAAGGCATCACCGGCCGGCCCTGCAGGTCTCGCCGGTGAAGCGGCGCCCGTCTTCACGCTGCGTGACGACCGCGGCCGACCGGTTTCGCTCGATCGATACCGAGGTCGAATCGTGCTGATGAATTTGTGGGCATCGTGGTGCCCGCCGTGTCGGGCCGAAATGCCCGATCTGCAACGTCTGGCAGATTCCTACGACGACGCCGCTATTGCGATCGTCGGAGTCAACGAGGGAGAGTCGGCATCGCGCGCCCAGTCGTTTGCCGAATCGCTGCGAATTCGTTTTCCAATTTGGGTCGACGCGAGCCAGCGGTACGGACGCACCTATGCCGCGCTTGGACTGCCGACGACGGTCATCCTCGATCGACGCGGAGTAGTCGTGCGCGGTTACGATGGACCGCTTACCTTCGACCAAATGCGCGCGGCGGTTGCGAGCGTGGTGCAAACGCATTGATTGGATCCGTCTGCGCGGCGGTGGTTGTGGTTGCGGCCGTCGCGGTCCAACTCGTGCTGCCCGGGCAAAGCGTCTATCATGCCGGATGGTACAACGTCGCGCTGTGCGGTGCGGTCATCGTCAGCCTTATCGCGGGGCGCCGAGAGCTTCGCCGGGTGAAGGCGCCGCGCGTACGATGGGCAACAATCGGGATACTCTTCGGCACGGCGATCGTGGGCTTCGCCGGTGTGTTGAGCGGGCTCTTCGCTCCCGATAACCAGACCGTCGTCGGTGCGCCCGGCGAGCGAATCCACGTTGAGTCGCTCGGCACTCTCTCGTTTCCACTCGCATCGATCGGGACCAGCGCGACTTCGGTGAGTCTCGAACGTCCGCTGTATGGCAAGGTCGAAGTCGGTGAGCGCCGCAGCGACGCGGGAAGTTTTATTCTGCGCGCGGTGCAGCGAAACGTCGCGTGGGTAGAAGCGCGCGATCCGCGGGGGAACCGTCTTACGGTAACGCAGCCGGCGGGTGCGGCGTTCCTGTCGCCGGTCCTGCTGATGGAGCACCGGCAAACGATTGCCGGAATGGAGCTTCCCTTCGATTCGTTTAACGTTCCGGCCGCGCGGCGCGTCGTCAAAGCCGTCTTGTTCACTCCGGCTCAGGCTGCGGCGCTCGCGCACGGCTTGGGATCGAGCGGCGATGCGGCGGTACTCTTGGCGGTTGATGACGAGAAGGAACGGCCCTTGCCCAACGCCATCGCGTTGAGCACCGGCGGTAAGGCCGTGACCGTTGGGGGCCTCTCATTGCGAGCGGTCGTCACGCAGTACCCGGCGGTCGAAGTCGTTGCTGCTCCCAACCTTGTGGCGACCGTCTTGGGTGGCCTGCTCGTTGTGGGCGGTATCCTCGCGCTGGTAATACGGCCGGTATTATCGACCGGCGACGATCGCTCGAACGTTTCTCAGGACGATGCTGCCCTCGGAAAGCTGGATCCCTCGCGGCGGTAGCACGTAAATTGCCGTCAGCCGGGTTCCTTGTATGTCGGGTGCAAAGCGAATGGCGATGGTTCGCCAGCCGGGCCGGCCGAGCTGCGTTGCATCGACCAGCGTCTCTTCGTTGATCTCATTTCGAACCGCGACGCGAACGCGAGCGGCGCTGCCGTCATCTTGCAGATCGAAGGTGAGACCGATCGTTCCGGGCGGCAGTGGAACGTCGGCCATCGCGTAAGCCGCCCGCTCGCCACCGGCAAACGAGAAGCTCAATCGCACGCAACTCGCGCATCCGGCGCCTTTCGCAAGCGAGCCTGGGCCGCCATGCGGTAGAGTAACGAAGTTGGCGCGCCCGGCAAACGGTACGGCGACGTCGTGCGATCCGACCGTGACCCGCACGCTCGCGAGCGTATTGCCGATTCGAACGGATACGTTCGCGTTGTGCGCGCCCGCGTGAAATTGGCCGCTCCGGTCGATCGAGCCCGCACTGGCCATCCATCGTAGCTGCGATGGCAGCGTGAGGGCGTACCCGCCCGCGTCGAAGGCACTCGCAGCCAGCACGATCGTCCCGTTTGGATCGACGTTCGGGCGCGCGGGCGTGATTTTGGTTCGCGCAGGCGAAGCGGCAACCTCAATTGGAACGTCGCCTTTGAGGTGGTCGTCGCTGAGCGTCAGGCGGCCGTTGCCGGGGTGAAGCGCGACGAAGTTGCCGTTGCGGAACATCCCAAGAGAAGCCGGCTGCACCGCTGCATGCAGCGTCGCACTGCTTTCCGCCACGTGATTTGCCGCGTCGACGGCAGCGACGCGTAGAGCGATCGCGGCGCCGTCGATTGTGCGAATGACACCGGGACGGGCGACCAAGCGAACCGGCGGACCGGCCGGCGCCGTGCTGTAGACGAAGAGGCCGTCCCCGACCGGGCGCTCTTTGCCGTCCGAGGGCGAGTTCGCCACGCCGGCATCCATGTCGCCAAGGCGACGCACGACGATCGTGGACGAACCGCCGCCGTCTAACGCCAAACCTTCCGTCGCACCAAACGAACGCATCAACGCGGCGAACTCCGGCCGTTTCAAACCGACGCTAATATCGGGCTGCCGTCCGTCCACCTCGATGAGGAAGAGCCGCCCGTCAGGGGCGACCGCCGCGCCGGAAGACGGAATGCGCTTTGAGAATTCGGGGCCATTGGGGCCGTCGCCGTCCTCGTTCCACGCGCCGTTATGGAGAATAAGCGGACCCCCGCCGATGGCCGTGGCGATATCGTTGAGGTCAAATGGGGCGAGATTGCCGAGCGCCGAAACCGTCGCGTTGACTTGTGGTACGTCGACCGCGCTATAGTCGCCGGGTCCGATCGCCACGTAGTAGCCTGGAGGCTGGGGACTGAGATTATCGGCAACCCCAGCGACGCGGTATCGTGCGAGCGGCGGCGTGCCGTCGAACGGTTCGAGTTCGACGAGCGTAACGTTCTCTTGCGGGCGCACGCGGCCGTACTCCGGCGTGACCAGGGAGAGGCCGCCGTTGGGCGGCGGCAGCTCGTCGATCGCGTCGAGCGGCATCGTGCGCTGGTCGATCACGAGTTCGCCCGAAAACGTGAACTCGGCGATATGCGGATAGCCATCGCGCGTTATCGCGAGCGCGTAACGTTTCTTCGGCAGCTGCAAAAGCGTGCCGTTTCGCACGACGATATTCTCAGGGCGGTTCGTGTTCCCGATGTCGAAATAATCGCCGTTGATGCCGGCAACCGCCGCAGTTCGGCGGGCCATCGAGCCAACGGTCTCGCCGCGCGATTCGAGCGTGCTACCTGCCAAAACGTTGCCGATGCGAACGTCGCTGCGATGCGGTTCGATCGCGACGACGTGGATGGCGAGCGGTCCCACCTCGGTCAGCATTTGATACTCGCCGTATTCAATTCCCGGCGCGACGTCCTCAATCGTCGGCGCCTCTTCGAGAATTCGTGGAAACGGTGTATCCGGCGCGATACGCGCAGGGAGCTCGCTGCCGTAGACGGGCGCAAGCGCGCCGAGAAAAAAGAGCAGGCTGCCGACGACGAAGCGCTTCACGTCGGGTGCAATATTGCCACGGCGAGCGGATAACTCCCGGTGGCAAACGGCGCGCGCGAAATTCGACGAAGCGTGCGCGCATCGAACGCGTCAATCGCGTCGGCACCGGCACAGGGCACGTACAGACGCTCGCTCGCGGCATCGAGCGACGGCTTCCAGGGGGTCATACAGGTTCGCAGGGGCGCACGCCGCGGCGCGAGCGTAGCCGCGTCGAGCACGTATACCTGACCGAGCGCTTCATCGGTGACGAAGAGTGTTTGCGTTCTCGCGTCGAGTGCGATTCCCAGCGGGAAGACCAGGTCGCCGCTGCGCGCGACGACCTTGGCCTCGGCGCCGCTGACGGCGATCGCGACGACCGCGCCCGGCGCGCCGAACGGCGAACTCGCGCTTTCATTCGAGACTCCGTAGAGCCGCGTTCCGTCGGCTGAGAGCGCGAGTGAGAAAATTCGGCTCGCGGCCGGGAAGCGGCGGATCACGCGCATGCTACGCGCGTCAACGCAGGCGATCGTTCCATCGTTGGCGTTGGCGACATAGACGATTTGCCGGCGTTCATCGATTGCCAATCCCTCCGCAGTCGCCCCCGTCGCGACGCGCGTGACGCCCCCATCGGGAGCGATCCGCGTCAGCGCGCCGCTTCCGTTCCAATCGCGGTTGGTAACGAAGATCGCTCGGGTCGTGCGATCGATCGCCAACTCGTCACCGAACGCTACCCCGTCGATACGCGCGACGCTCCATGGTGCCAGCGTCGCCAGCGTCAATACCGAGCCCTGTGTGTCGGTTGCCGCGATTCGACCCGTTTGGTCGGCGGCAACGTCGCTTGGTGCGCCTCCGGTTGCCAGGACGCCAAGGACCGAAAAATCGAGCGCATTGTGAAAGATGAGGCCGTCGTCATAGGAAGCAACGACGAACATCGGGCGGTGTGCGGGTGGTGGCGATGCAATGCGCAGGTGCGTCGCCGCGAGGCCGGTGGCGTTTCCCGCAACGAGCCAGGCGCTTCCACTGGCAACGCGTTCCGGAATCTCGTAAGAACCGCCGGGCAGGAGGCGGCCGGGTCCTAGCAGTTCCGCCTGATAGGGTGCCGGAAAGCCGTAGACGCGCACGGGGAGTATGCTTCCGGGGAAGTACGGCCAGCTGGTAGTCGCTATCGTGCCGGTCGCCAAGTGGACCCGGGGCGTGCGCGGCATTGCGGCCGTCAGCGTTACTACTGCCAGCAGCGCCAGCGCGGCCCTATGCACGGTAGATGCTACAGCGAAGTTCGACTGCGGGGGCTTTGTCGGCGTGACTCACGTCGCGGCCCGCTGCGACTGCTCGACGATGGCCGCGACCCGCTCGAGACCGTCACGCAGATCGGTGTCGGGAGCGACGAGGGTCTCCGCCACCCTACGCGGGTCCAGCGTAAAGCTCGCAAGCCGAAAATCGTCGAACGTCCCGGCGACGATCGTACCGTCGGGGTCGACGGCGAAAGCGCGCCGCGCCGAATGGTCGAAAACGGCGATGTAGAGTCGCAGCTCCAACGCCCTCGCGCGCGCCAGTCGCTCGACCCACGGCGCCTCGAGCTCGGTCGTCCAGCAGATCAGCACGTAACCGGCACGACGGAAGCCGACCAGACCGGCGGGATCGCAGACGAGTACGTCGGTAACGTCAGCCACTGGAATCACCCGCTCCAGCGCCGCAAGGCGCCCGAGATCGTGGGGCGATAACGCGTACGCGTCGTCGAGCAGCTGCAGCCTGAGATCGATGTCCTTCGGAAGCGGTTCGTAGGAAATTCCGAGACGAAGCGTTTCCTCGATCGCGTTTGCGACGCGTGGAGGATTCGAAGGGTTCAGGGCACGGGGAACGCCATCCGCGCCGAGCTCGACCGTGCCGTACAATATCTGCGGTTCGCGTTGGCTCGCAATCGCCACGAGTTCGCCGCTCGAATCGACGATCTGGCTCTTCCCACAATAGGCGACCATCCCGAGCTCGCTCCCGCATTTGTTGGCTGCGACGAACGGCACGCGGTTTTCGTAGGCACGCACGCGCGCCAACAGGTCGGCCTGGACGTTCTCCAGCGCATCAGGGTTGCGACCGCTAGTGACCCAGGCGGTCGGCATCACCAATGCCGATGCGCCGCGGTCAACGAGCGTGCGCGCGATCGTTGGAATTCGCCCGTCCGCGCAGATCAGCACGCCAAGCGTGCCGATAGCAGTCACGATCGGCTCCAATCGCTCGCCGCGTGCAAACCAGCGGCGGTCGAAATGCCAGAGAAAAAGCTTGTCGGTATCTCCGGCGAGCGAGCCGTCCACGTCGATTGCAAACGCCGCGTTACGTGTGGCGCCGTCGCGAACGTGAGCGGCGCCCACGACGATGACGGTCTCCGTCGCAGCTGCGATTTCGCGCAGGCGATCGAGCGCTCGGGCAATCGCCTTCTCGTCAATCGGTGCCGCGCCGAGAACGTACGCCGGAAGCGTCGCTTCGGGAAGGACGATCAGATCGACGTTACAAGCAGCCTCGCGAGTCGAGGCGATAATCGTTTCGAGCGACGATGGAAAATCGTCACGGTCGTGCGCGCGCAGCTGTAGCGCTGCCACGCGGATGATTCGAATCATGCTGGCGTCTGCTTCGCGGCTAGAAGGCCACGAGCCTCGGCTTGAAAAAGAGGTACTCCCCAAAGGGCGCTATCGACTACCGAGCGTGTGCCCGAAGGAGACTGTACCGCTGTGAAACTCAGGCCGATCACCCTGCTCTTTGGTGCTTTTGTTACGAGCATCGGGCTACTAACAATTCCGGCGTCTTCAACCGCCGGTGCTGCGACGCCCCACTCCTCGCCTAGCGCATCTCCGAGCGCATCGCCAAAAGGAAAAGGCGTCTGCGGCGCTACCAAAAGCAAATGGGCTCATATCCAGTGCGAGCAGTATAACAGCTCGGCGCCTGGCGACGAGTATTTCGGACGCATGAAGATGAGCTATCTCGGAATCGACAACACCTACAAGGACGGTGCCATCAGCGCGGGCGCATATTCGACCGACCCGAAGCTGATCTCGAAGCTCGACTTTGCTACCGAAGCGCTGAAGCGCTGGGCGGCAAAATATCCAAACGATCCGGAACTAGCGCGTTCTTATTTCCTCGGCATCCAAGTGCTGCGAAAAATGTACACGCAAGGCGAACAACAAACGACGTGGGAGTTCATGCATATTCTGGCGACCAAATATAAGGGCACGTACTTTGGTAAGGTGACGAAGGCGAGCCTCGCCAGCGGCTTTACGGAACACTGGTTCGCGCTGGCGGAGATCTGTCCGACGCCGCTACCACGCGGGGCGATGCCGCAGGCGACTCCCGTCGCAACGCCAACGTCTTCGCCCGCGCCCGGACAGCCGGCCGTCGAACTCATCACGCCGCCGTGCGTACAGCCGTCGCCGGACGTGGTGGAGGACGCACCATCGTCGCCATCGCCAAGCTCAACTAGGTAAGACCAGCCAAGAGAAACAGAAAGCCCCTGCGTTTCGCAGGGGCTTTCGATCTTCCGCGTTTGCTAGCGGACTACCAGTTGGTGATCTTCAGGCCGATACCCGCGTACGGGCCGTAGATCGAGAAGCCGATCGGAGCTGCGTCTTGGTTGTAGCCGCGATCTCCCATGAAGCCCGCTTCGATGAAGAGCGGGAAACCCGGGAACGTGTAGCTGACGCCAAGGTCGTACTTGAGGATGTCGTATCCCACTCGGTAGTTGCACGGCGCTTGGACCGAACAACTGCCGTTGGGGAACTGGCCGTTAACGACACCTGAAGTGCTGAGGTAGTTTCCGCTGACGCCGAAGTAGTAGAGTGCGCTTCCGTACCATGAGAAGACGTGATCGAGATCTGGAAGCTTCTCAAGGCCGACGCCGGCGCCGTCCAAGTTGGGATAGCCGTAGTTGTTACCCCAGTTCATATATCCGCCGACGATGTAGATGCGCGGTTTGAGGATACGAATACCCAGACGCGCGTCAAAGTCGAAGTTCTTTCCGACGAACGAAGGAACGGATGTCTGGAAGAGGCCGCCGATTGCGGTCACAAAGCAGTCGGCACCACCGCAGTTATGCTGCCAGTTCCACTGGCGGTAGTCGACCTCGACCATGAATGGGAACTTATCGATTGGATATTCTATTGCGCCATGGAGACGGTACGAGAAGCCACCATTGTTGTTGTCGCTGTTGGCGCCTGGTACGAACTCGTTGTACACCCGTGGCTGGATAATGTAATCGCCCGCGACGTAGAAGTCGTAGTACGGTGCTGCCGTGGGCGTCGGCGTAGCGGCCGGCGGCGGCGGCGGTGGTGGCGGTGGCGGGCTCGGCGGCGGCGTCGCCGGAATGTAGCGCACGACGACGATACGCCGATCGGGTACCCACAGAACGTAGGCGCCCATGGCTTCCGAGATGACGCGGACCGGTACGAGAACCGTGCCTTGATAGATCTCGGGCGGCACGTCCAGCGGACGTGACTCACCGTTAATAATGACTTCCGGCTTTCCGACGGTCACCTTGACCTCGGCGCCCGCTTTGCTGACCGTCGCCGTCTTACTGCCCCCGTCCCACGACACGGTCGGGAACGGCGGGCCCATTTGCTCGAACATCGAGCGAAGCGGAATTAAAATCGTTCCGCCCCGTACGAGCGCCGCAAGAACGCGGCCCTTCTTCAGGATATCGGGCTTGGCATAGACGTGATGATCGTTATAGAGAATCGGATACTGACCCGACGGCGGGGACCCGAAGTTCGCCGGCGGAGCAGCCGTCGCACCCTGGTCCTGCGCGATCGCGTTGGTTCCGATGTTGCCATGCGATGCTCCGGGCTGGGCTGCGACCGCGGTGAATCCGAGACCGGCTGCTATGAGCAGGGTCAGGATTACAGTGCTCAGTCGCTTCAATCTGTCCTCCTAGCTAGTTAAATGAGACTTAGGCCATACCGTCCGCGCCCAATGGCCCGTTCGGCGACCTTTGAAGTTCTTTTCGGGGACGGGCGATTGCCTCCCCTGCAGTAAGAGGTTGGGAGTTTCTTGGCTGGGCCCGGCGCTAGGCGAGCTTCTCGCGCAGTTTTGCCAGGAACTTGGCCTTTTCGATAACGTAGCGCTCGTGAGTACCCTCTGCGACCGCTTCCTGCTCGTCGAAGACTTGTACTGCAAAACTAACGCGCGGTCCGTCGAGCATGACCACTTCGACCTCCGTGCGCACGATAAAGCCGACCGGAACCGGCTTCTTGTGCTCGAGCTCGATATGCGTTCCGAGGGTGATCTGGCCGGGTCTGAGGATCGGCTCGACGCAGTGGATTGCCGCACTCTCAACCAATTGCACGAGCATCGACGTGGAGAGGACGTCGACGCCCTTGTTGCCGGCCTTTTCGGCGGTCATCCACTCCTCGACCCGGCTCTGAAGGCTGTACGAGCGGCCGATGTCGAGTTTCACGCTCATGCCCCCGGGAGATACGCCCTGCAGCCGATTACCTCATGCCGAGGTTGCAGTTGTCGAGGTTCCGCTCCGGGGGCCTTTGAATCAAAGGCCATCGGGCGCCGTATATCAGACCATGAAGGACGGTTCGTTAAGGAAAGTGATGCTCGCGATGAGATTCCCGGTTACATTAAAGGCGAGGCTGCCCGGACTCGCGGCTGCGGCCCTGCTGCCTGTTCTCGCGGCCTGCGGGGCAAAGGGGCCCCCTGCGCAGCCGCCGCTCTCGGTGGACGCCGCGGCTGCGGCCCGGCAAACTCTCGCCACCTACCTCACGCTGGACGGACAGATCGCGCCGCTCGACCAGTCGACGCTCGCGTTCCAGCAGAGCGGCACCATTATGAAGATCAACGTGAATATCGGCGACATGGTGCGTAAGGGTCAGCTGCTCGCGACGATCGATCCGCGAACGCTTCAAGCGCAGCTCGATCAGGCGCAGGCTCAGGCAGCGCAAGCCTCCGCGTCGGCTCAAGGAGCGGTGGTGGGATTGCCCGTCCAAGTGCAAACGAATCAGGCAGCGGTCGAAACCGCGAAGGCCTCGCTCGCCAACGCGAAGTTGGTCTACGATCAAAACAAGCAGCTCTATAAACAGGGCTATGTCTCAGAAACGGCGCTGCAGCAATCTGAAGCGAACTACGTACAAGCGCAACAGACGTACAACAACTCGCTGGTGGGTTTGCGCAACAACGTCGTCAGCGCCCAAAACGTTAAGTCGCAGCAGGCGCAAGCAACTGCGGCGTCGGCCCAAGCGCAAGTGCTGAGCACGCAACTTTCGCAGACCTATCTCTACGCGCCCTACGATGCGGTGGTCGCGAACCGTCTGGTTGATCCCGGCGCTTTCGCCTCACCGTCACAACCCGTGCTTCAAGTAGCGCGCGTCGATCGGGTGTGGATCAACGTCAACGTTCCCGACGAGGATCTCCCGTACGTTCGGCAGGGAATTCGCGTAACGTACCAATCGACGTCGCTGCCGGGCCGCACGTTCTCCGGGCCGGTGCAAATCGTTAACCTGGTTCCGACGGCAGGCACGCTTTCGTATCTCGCCCGGCTCGAGGTGGAAAACCCCGGCTACGTGTTGCGGGGCGGCATGCTGGTGACCGTCACGGTGACCAAAGCCCGGGCCGACAACGCCATCGTCGTTCCGCGTAGCGCGGTGGCGCAGGGGCCGAACGGCAATGTCGTGTACGTCGTCGCCAACAACAAGGCGCAGGCCGTGCCGGTGCGCGTCGGCGTACAAACCGATACGATGGCGCAAGTGATCAGCCCACGCATCCAGGCCGGAACCATGGTCGTTACGACGCGTCCCGACGCACTGAAGGACGGAAGCGTCGTTGCCGTCACCAACGCAAACTCGGCACCCTCGATGACCGGTACGGTGCATTAAGGATGAAGCAAGGAAGCTTTCGCGCGCGAGCGCTCATTGCGGCGCTCGCGCTAGGCGGACTCGTGACGGGGGTGGCGCTCGCGCAAACGCCGCCCCCTAGCTCGGGCGAAATACCCGGCGTTCCCGGCGTGGTGATGCCGTCGCCCTTACCGCAGCCGACGATCAGCGGCACGCCGATTCCTTATCCGGCTTACGGCGCTCCGGCGCCCGACGTCGAGCAGCTCACGCCGAAGAAAGGCGTGCCGCAGTCTATTTCGCTAAACGATGCGATCCGCATCGGCGTCGCGCTCTCTCCGACGTTTGCCCTGGAGAATGCGCAGTGGGCCGCAATTCATGCAAGGTACACCTCCTCGGTGCAGGCATACTACCCTGGAGTAAGCGCAAACGCACAAGCCGGCAAGACGTATACCAATGGGACGACCAGCAGTTCGGGAGCCGGCCCGTCAGCGTCGAGCAGCCCGGGCCCTAGCCCGGCGGCGGCGTTCGGCTTGGCGACGCCGGCGGCGTATTCGCAGTCGACGGTGACCGACGAATCCGTTACGATCTCGATCACGCAGCTCATCTACGACGGCGGCCGAACGATTGCCAATATCCGCTCGGCGAAAGAGGCGGATATCGCGGGAAGGGCAACGCTCCTGCGTCAGCTCCAAACGCTTGCCTTTAACATCGCCAGCGCCTACTACACCGTGCTTGAAGACAATGCGACCGTCACGGCCGACGCACAGCTGGTGCGCGAGTTCGAAGTGAACGAATCCTCCGTGGCGGCGCAGATTCGCAACGGCGCCGCGGCGCGCTCGGACATCGCCGCCGCGCAATTCCAAGTCGCGCAAGCGCGCGGAAATCTCGTTACGGCGCAGGGCACCGCGATCGGTGCTCAAGGGACGTTCGCAACGACGCTCGGGCTCGACGCCAACGCCCAAGTCGTTCCGCAGCAGATAACCTCGCAACCGGTGTCGCCGAATCCGACGTACGCGGCCTCACTGAAGCGCGCGCTGATCATGCGGCCGGATTACATCTCCGCCGCCTATAACGTATTCTCAGCGCAGGAAGCGCTGCGCGCCGCAAAGCTCGAGCGTTTTCCGACCCTTAGCGCCGGAGCCAGCGAGGGCATCAGCAAACAGTTCATCGACTGTTTTTCTACAACCGTGACCAAGAACGGAAACGTCATCCCGGTATCGGCTTGCCCCGGTATTCCGCCGAGCTGGACCAACGAGAAGACGATCGGTCTCAATTTGAGCATTCCGATTTACGACCAGGGCACCACCAACTTTAACGTCGCGAACGCGGCGGCGACGCTCGATCAGGAAAAGGCATCACTAACGTCGACACGACTTACCGTTGAGTCCGACGTGCGGTCGGCTCTCGCCACGTTGATCTCGTCGCGCGCTTCCCTCGTGCAAGCCCGCTCGGAGCTCACTTCGGCGCAGGTCTCCCTGAGCGCGACGCAGGCACAATACCGGGTGGGAGCGACGACGATTCTCAACGTGGTGACGGCTGAAGCGAATCTCACTACCGCGCAATCCGGCTACATCTCCGCCCTGTACGGCGTGCAAACCGCCGAGCAGAACTACTTGTTCGCGACGGGGATCAGCGACGTCCAAATCTGAGGTCTTGGGCGTCCCAGCCACGATCTCGGATCCGGTCAACTCCGCGATCCTGGCAGTTTCGGAGGACCGCTTGGCGGGCTTCCAAGCCGATCCGTTCGGTGAGATCGCCGATCGAAGCGGCGTGCCGGTCGATACGGTTATCGAGCGCATCGTGGCGATGCTGCGTGCCGGTACGATTCGCCGCGTACGCCAGACGCTGCTTTCAACGAGCTTAGCCCGCGGGGCGCTCGTTGCGTGGGAGGTTCCGCCCGAGCAGCTCGACGCGGCGTTCGATTTTATGTTTCGCGCCGATCCCTTCTCCGGTCACGTCGTTATCCGCACGACCGATACCGTCTCGGCGGGCAGCAACTATCGCCTCTGGACGACGCTAAAAGTTCCCCAAGGTTTCTCGCTGCACAAGCATGCCGAATGGCTGCGCGGGCAAGTCGGCGCGTTGCGTTTTCGCTTGATGCCCGCGAAGATGCTTTTCGCGCTTGGTGTCGGTCACGTGCGGCGCCGCGGACTTCCACCCGGAGCGCGGGCGCCGGAGCCGGCAAGGCCGTTGATGACGACCATCGTTGAGCTCTCCGAACGTCAGTGGCGCGTGCTGGTCGCGCTCAAACGCGAGTTCGCACCCGAGGAGCTCGCGCGCGACCTTTGGCGGCCCCGAGCACGCGAGGCAGGCGTCGACTTCGAGACGTTCGTTGCGGTGGCGCGGTCGCTCGAGGAACGCGGCATCATCGGGCGCTTCTCGACCTTCCTCGAACACGTCAAAGCGACGGCGGGCAACGAGCGAGCGACGCGCTACAACGCGCTCTTTCACTGGGCAGTGCCCGCCGGCAAGGAGATCGAAGCCGGCCGCGAGATCGGGCGCCACTACGTGATCACTCACGCGTATTGGCGCGAAGGCGGTCCCGAGTTCCACGACGTCAACGTTATGGCGGTCGCCCACGGTATGGAGAAACCGGCCGTGCTGGCTCATAAAGACGCGATCGACGAACATTTGCGGGAGGCGGGCATCGCGTTTACGTATACCAACGTGTTCTGGGGCGGCCGCAGCGAGATCAAGCCGTCCGAAATCGCTCCCGCGGCGTACCGCGACTTTTGCTTGGCTAAGGGTCTCAATCCCGACACGATGCGCGCCGAAGACGGCGTAGAAGGAGCATCAGCTTGAACGTTAGGCGTCGTTACGTTGCTCTCGCGCTGGCGGCGCTGGCCGCGGCCGGCTGCAGCAAAGTATCGAATGGCGGCGCGACGAATGCCGCCGGAAACCGGTGGACTACGCCCGGCGTCTTTCGCTTCTCCGAAGCTGCCGATCCTAAAAATCTTAACCCCTCGCTCGACTCCGCCCAGCCGATGTTGGACCTCTCAATGTTCATCTATTCGTGGGCGATCCGTTACAACAGCAAGGCGCAACCGGTACCGGATGCGCTGCGCGAAATTCCAACCGTTGCCAACGGGGACGTCAGCCCGAACGGGTTGACGCTCAAATACAAGCTTCGGCCGAACATCAAGTGGCAAGACGGCGCTCCGCTTACCTGTAATGACTTGAAGTTCACCTGGCAAGTGGTGATGAATACCCATAACAACGTCATTACCACCGACGGCTATAAGAACATCGGGAGCATCGACTGCTCCGATCCACTCGTGGCCGTCATACACATGAAGAAGCTCTACGCCCCCTACTTACAACAGCTGTGGAGCGTCAACGGAAATGCGCCGATCCTGCCCGAGCACATTTTGGCGAAGTACAACGACGACAAAGGCTCGTTCAACAGCGCGCCGTTCAACTCGATGCCGATCGCAAGCGGTCCGTTCAAAGTCGTCGCCTGGAACCGCGGCCAGGACGTTCGAATGGTCGCTAACCCATACTTTTATCTTGGAAAGCCCAAACTCAGCGAAGTCGACTACAAGATTCTTCCCGACGAAAATACGATGGAGACGCAGGTCCAGACGCACGAGATCGATATGCTCGCGCTGGGATCCGGTTTGAAGTGGCCGCAGTACGCGAGCTTAGCCGCCGATCCGGCGAACGGACTGGTCGCGATCCGAGTAAACTCCTTTCAGTGGTCGCACGTGGACTTCAACCTCAAGCATCCAATCGTGAGCGACCGGAACGTTCGAGTCGCGCTGGCCTACGCGACGAACCGCCAGGAAATCATCGACAAGATTCTTCACGGATCCGCGATTCCGGCCGACACGGACCAGCACCCACTCCTGTCGTGGGCCTACACGAAGGACGTGACGCACTACGGCTACGACCCCCACAAGGCGCAAGCGATTCTCGATGCCGACGGCTGGAAAGTCGGGCCGGACGGCGTTCGCGTCAAGAACGGCCAGCGGCTGGAGTTTACGCTCAGCACGCAGACCGAGTCGACGTATGGGAAGGCTCTCCAAACCGTTCTGCAACGCGAGTGGCGTGACGTCGGCGTGCAAGCCGACATCAAGAACTATCCGACGAGTGAGTTTTTCGACAACTCGACAAACGGCATATTGCAGGGCGGACACTATGACGCCGCCGGCTACAGCTGGGTCGGTGCCGCCGATCCCGACGATAGCCCGATCTACTCCGGGGATAATCTGGCGCCCCACGGCCAGAACGCCATGTTCTGGGATAACCGGACGGCAACGGACGCCATGAACGATGCCCTGAGGACGGTCGATCAGGCTCGCCGAAAGCGCGACTACGTTATCGTCCAGCAACAGCTCACCCACGATGTCCCCACGATCATCATCAACTTCGTGCGCGTGCCGTACCTCTACAACCGCGATTTGAAGGGCTTCGACCCGTCGCCGGTGATATCGGCCTTTTGGGATCCCTGGAACTACTCGATCTAAGGAGCTTCGCACCGATGAAAGCCACACTGACGCGCGTCGCTGCCGGGATAGCCGCGGCAGCCATACTTTCGGCCTGCACGAAGACTGGTTCCGTCGGCGGTGCCGGCGGCCGCGCCAACGCGTGGACCCAGCCGCACGTACTGACCTTTGCCGACGCTCAAGACATCAACACGCTCAATCCTTACTTCGGTCAGATCACCGGCGTTGGCTTTCTTTCGTCCATGACGATGGCATGGTTGATCAAATGGGACGAGCACAACGAACCCTACCCCGAGCTTGCGACCCAGGTGCCGGATCAGCAGAACGGTGGCGTGAGCAGGGACGGCCGAACGATCACCTTTCACCTGCGGCGCGGCGTCCGCTGGTCGGACGGCGCCCCCTTCACCGCCGACGACGTTGTCTTCTCGACGCGCGTGGTGCTCAATCCGGCGACGAACGTGATCGGGCGTCAAGGCTGGGATCAAATAACGAAAATCGAGGAGCCCGACAAATACACGGTCGTCTATCACTTACAGAAACCGTACTCGCCGTTCGTCGAAACATTCTTTTCGAGCGCCGGCGCGAACCCATGCGTGCTTCCCAAGCATCTGCTGGAGAAATATCCCAACATCAACAACGTTGCCTATAACTCGTTACCGGTGGGGATCGGTCCCTTTAAATATCTGCGCTGGGACCGCGCGCAGGACGTCATCTTGGTCCCCAATCCACTCTATTGGCGGGGCGTTCCTAAGCTGCAGAAAGTCATCTACAAGATCATTCCGGATAGGAACACGCTGCTCTCACAGCTGCAGTCCCACGAAGTCGACATGTGGAACCGCGTGGCCTCCGCTTACTATTCGCGAGCCCAGAGCATCCCCGGGTTTTCGACGATCCGTTTTTCGGGCTATTCCTACGGTCACCTCGACTTCAACACGCAGGAACCCGTGGTGAGTGACCCGATCGTAAGACAAGCGCTGCGTCTGGCACTGGATCGGAAAACCGAGAGAGAGAAGATCGCTCATGGTATTGGCATCCTCTCGGAGGTATCGACACCACCGACGTCGCCCTATGCGGTGAGGTCGATTCCAATGGTGCCGTTCGACATTGCACGGGCCAACTCGTTGCTCGACCGGGACGGCTGGACGCGCGGCCCGGACGGGATCCGGCAGAAGCGCGGGGTGAGGCTCTCGCTGCGATTCGCTACGAACGCCGGCTCGCCCGATACCGACGAGCTGATCGAGCTACTTCGGTCCTGGTGGAGCCAAATCGGCGTTGATATCAGCCTGAGGCACTACCCATCGGCTCTGCTCTTCGCTCCCCTGCAGCAAGGCGGCATCGTCTACTCGAAAAAATGGGACGTGATCATCTTCGCGTGGGTGAACGACGCGATCGGTGACTACTCACCAATCTACGATTGTCGCGCCTTTCCTCCGAACGGCCAAAACGATATTCGCTGGTGCAATCCCCGCGCCCAGGCCGCGATGATGTCCTTATACGGCCACTACCGCCAGGCGGATCGAAACAGGGACGTTTTGACGGTTCAGACGGAGTTGGTAAAGGATGCTCCGACGATCGTGACCTCGATTGCGGAAGACATCTACACCCATAACAGCGACTTGAAGAACTTTCGTCCGAGCGCGATCACGCCGTTCGACAACATGATGAATGTCGA
>DATHOO010000184.1:0-9420 GCA_035484815.1 Candidatus Acidiferrales bacterium | reverse complement strand
GCACGAAGTTATACACTTATCCACAGGTCGGCTGGAACGGCTTTTCGGGGATTTTTCCGATTTATGAACGATTCTGACGGGACCCCGCCAAAAGCCGGAATTGCTCAGCGGCATAAGGCTCCCAAGCGGTCAAAAAGAGCTCAATTAGCGTTCTTCTCCACAAGCCAATCCACAGGTGTGGAGAGGTGGGGTGGTCCCTTTTGAAATGGCGGTCCAATTGCGCTTGGCTCGCCTAGCGGGTCGGCTAGCCAGAATGACCTAACCTAAAAACGCCCGATGCCAGAAGAGCAAGCCTTTGTTCAGTGGGTTCAACGCCAAAAGCTTTACAAGTGGTTTAACCCTCCGGCCGTTCCCATTGCTGACCAAAAAGAGCGAGAGCAATGGGCGCGATACCTCGAAACGTCCCCCGACACTCAGATCGACTCGCCAGAAGTGGGCGAGCTACTGCTGCGTGAGGTTAAATACCTCATAGATTCCAAGATAGACCTGATCAAGACGACCGATACAAAGGCGTCAACACAGGTAACAATAATTGGCGGTGGCCTTGGGATTCTGTCCGTCCTGGGAGCGTCGCAATCGGTGATGCTAACGTCTGGCGTACCGTGGCTGCTTGCCTTAGCCACCTTTCTGATAGTGCTGGGGGCAGGGCTCGATCTGGCATGCCTTGCTCGCGGGTACCGCTATACCTCGAAAATGCCTCGGATCGATATATATAATTCGCAGGCGGTGCTTCGACGCGTTAGCATGCAGGGACGCGTCGCGACTGCCATGATCGAAGGCTATATTGACTATTCCGGCGAGCTAACGGTCATTAACCTTCGCAAGTCAAGGCTGCTAAAGCTCGCATCCGGTGCGCTGGTTGGGGGGATCTTGTGCCTAGTGATCAATGCCGGCTGGGCAGATGCCCACGCTGCTAAGTCAAAGTCTGACGCGACCTGTCGCTTCTCGTGGACCTCAATCCATTGTATACTTGTGCCCGATGAACACGCTGCAGATCGTCCTGCCGCCCCCTAAGGACGAAGATATGTTCGTCCCCGTACCCGTTAAGCACTAACGGGTCGCGCGTCAACATGCCCATCCAAGCGGCTGATTCAATCCATCCTTAAGACATCGTCGCCCATCAAGCAGGCGACCGAGCGCGGCTGCCAAGATGCCGCGATCCCCAGACCCTGACCCGACGACGCGAGCGAAACGGCTCGCGTTGCAATTTCGGCCGGCTTTGTTACAATGGGCCGGCTATGTTCGTGATCGATCTTCAGCTTTTTGCCTCGAAAAAGGGCGCCGGGTCCACCCGCAACGGCCGCGACTCAAACGCCCAGCGCCTCGGCGTCAAACGTTTTGGCGGCGAGCGCGTCATTGCAGGGAACATCCTCGTGCGTCAGCGCGGTACCCACTTCTATCCAGGTACCAACGTCGGCATGGGGCGCGACCACACCCTCTTTGCCTTGATTGATGGCGTCGTCGAGTTCAGCGCCCATCGCGTGCGCCAGCGAATCTCGATCGTCCCGGCCACCTAAGCGCGGCGCGATCGCATGAGAACGGGGCCGTTAGGCCCCTTTTCAATATCCGGCGAAAGTAGCAGCGGTGCAGTTCATCGACGAGGTTGAGATTGCCGTGGCCGCGGGAGACGGAGGTGACGGCATCGTCGCGTGGCGCCGTGAGAAGTACGTTCCGAAGGGTGGGCCCGCCGGCGGCGATGGCGGTCATGGCGGCAACATCTTTCTCGAGGCGACGCCGGAGCTCTCGACGCTCGTTGAGTTTCGCTTCCGGCGGAACTTTGCGGCTGAGGCCGGGAAGGCGGGCGGAAGTTCGAGGAAATCCGGGCGCAGCGGCGCCGATCTCACGATCGCGGTACCGGTTGGTACGATCGCGTTTCGAACACACGGCGACGCCTCCGAGCAACTTCTCGCCGATCTGAACCAAGCAGGGGCGCGCGTTCTGGCCGCGCGTGGGGGACGCGGCGGACTCGGTAATCAACACTTTGCGACGAGCGTTCGGCAAGCGCCGCGCTTTGCCGAAAACGGCGAACCCGGCGAACGCTTCACGCTCCGTCTCGAACTGCGGCTGCTGGCGGATTGCGGCATCGTCGGCGTGCCTAATGCCGGAAAGTCGACGTTGCTTTCGGTCATTTCGGCGGCGCGGCCGAAAATCGCCGAGTATGCCTTCACGACGATCGAACCACAGCTGGGCGTCGTGCGCGTCTCCGACGACGAATCGTTCGTTGTCGTCGACATTCCCGGATTGCTCGAAGGGGCGCACGAAGGCGTTGGCCTCGGCGATCAGTTTCTCAAGCACGTCGAGCGCACGCGGGTGCTGCTACATTTGCTCGACGGAGCGAAGCCGGTCGATGATATCGTACGAGAGAAAGCCACGATCGAACACGAGCTCGAAGCGTGGAATCCGGCGTTACTGCAAAAGCCTAGTCTCCTGGTATTGAACAAACTCGATCTCCCCAACGCACGCGAAGCTTTCACGCTGCTAGCGCCGCGCTTTCCCGAGATTCGCGGCATCAGTGCCGCGACGGGCGAGGGTGTGCGTGACCTCGTGCTTGCGGTCGCGCGCGCCATTGAGGCTGCGCCCCTGCCGGCGATTGTCGCGGCACCGCCTGCGCACATCGAGCTTACCGCCGCCGACGCCTTTCGGATCGAACGCAGCGACGACGGCGCCTTCGTGATTTCGGGTGCCCGCGTCGAGCGACTGGCGGCGATGACGAACTTTGAGTCGGACGAAGCGTTAGGACGCTTTGAGCGCGCGCTGGCACAGATGGGCGTCGAGAAAAAACTGCAGGAACTCGGCGCGAAGCAAGGGGATACGGTGCGTATCGGACACTACGAGTTTACCTATTCATGAGGATTGGTGTTTTTGGCGGGACGTTCGACCCCATTCACAACGCGCATCTCTTCGTCGCGGAGTCGGCGCGCCTACTCGAACGCCTCGATCGGGTACTCTTCGTGCCGACCGCGAATCAACACTACCGCGACAAACCGCAAGCCGATGCCGCCCATCGCTGCGCGATGATCCTTGGCGCGATCGAAAGCAACGCCAAGTTTGAGTTGGACGATACCGACTTGCGGGAGAACGCGACCGGCTACACCGCCGATCTCTTGCCGCGGCTTCACGAAAAATATCCCGGCGCCGGTCTTACGTTCGTAATCGGCGCGGATTCCCTGGCGAGTGCCAACTGGGTGCGTCTCGACGAGGTGATCGAAGCGCTCGAGCGATTTGCGATCGCGCCGCGTGCGGGCGTTCGCGCCGATGCGCTGGCGCGCGTGATCGCGGCGATTCCGCCGAATCTTCGCGATCGAGTCACTACGCTCAACCTCCCCGAGTTTCCCGAATCGGCCAGCTTGGTGCGCACGCTGATCGCGCAGGGACGCAGCATTCGATATCTCGTTCCGGAGACGGTCTGGCAGTACATCGTTGCGCACCGCCTCTATGGCTACAACGGCAGTGCAGCAACAAACTAATTCGCCGCGCGTGCCGCTGCGTGTGGCGATTATCGCCGCGATTTGCTTGAGCGCCTGCGCCGGCACGCAAGCGCCTAACGACCCTGCGCTCTGCGCGGCCTACGCGGCCGGGCGTTCGCGCGTCGAAGTGGTTGCCGACGGCAGCGTCACGCGAGTGCTCGGGGTACAGCCCGGACGCGTCAGCCCCCACGAAGGATTCCTGCTGCGCCTGGCGTCGGGGTGCAGCCTTATCGTGCGCGTCGAGGCGAACACCGACTTCACCGGGTCGATCCCGCTAGCCGCCGGATCGAGCGTGCTCGTCAAAGGCGAGTATGAGTACTACCCGCTCGGGGGCGTGATCCACTGGACGCACCGCGATCCGCGCGGACGGCACGAAGGGGGATATATTCAAACCGGCGGTCACATTTACGATTAGGCGATCGAAGGGCGGCGGAACGCCGCTCAGCAGCATCCTTCTGGCAAGCGGCTCGCCGCGGCGTCTCGACCTGTTGCGCTCGCTCGGCCTTTGCGTTGAGGTCGCGCCGAGCGGTTACGACGAACCCACGCTGCCGAACCTCGCCCCCGCCGATCTGGCGAGCTATCATGCGGGCGAGAAACTCGCGACGGTTTTACGAGCGCGCGAACAGCGCGTTGATCTTCCAACGCTCGCGGCCGATACCGTCGTCGATGTCGACGGCGTCGCGCTGGGTAAACCACGTAACGATCAAGAGGCGGCTCGCATGCTGCGGATGCTCTCGGGCCGGGACCACCTGGTCCATACCGCGTTCGCGCTGAGGGTTCTGGGCTGCGAGCAGATAGCCGAGCGGCAATCGACACGCGTCCGCTTCTATCCACTCGACGCGAATGAGATTGCCGAATACGTCGCGACCGGCGAGCCGTTCGACAAGGCCGGCGCTTACGGTATCCAAGGGCGCGCCGCGGCGTTGATTGAGGCGATTGACGGTGATTTCTACACCGTGATGGGTCTGCCGTTGGCGCGCGTGATC
Source organism: Candidatus Acidiferrales bacterium (assembly GCA_035484815.1). GTDB lineage: Bacteria > Vulcanimicrobiota > Vulcanimicrobiia > Vulcanimicrobiales > Vulcanimicrobiaceae > Cybelea. The sequence goes on along the minus strand of DATHOO010000184.1, from coordinate 4,967 downwards.
CGCGCGCTGCGGCGGTTGGGATTCATGCTGCCGGAAACGAACTAACGGCGCCGAAGGCACGAAACGAACGCGGGGACGGATCATCTTTACCTATCGAGACGAGCGCAGGCTCTTTGTGCTAATCGGCATCATCATTGTGGCAGCGCTGCTGGCGCTGCTGCAGATCGGCGCGCAGCGTTCTGGGTCCGTCAGTCCGATTGCCACGGTTGCGAGTTCGATCTTCGCCGTTGGTGAAGCGGCGGTCGCAAGCGCAATTCGCGGTGTGCGTTCCTTCGGAACGACGCTGCTCGCACTTCCCCACCTCGAACGCGAGAACGTCGCGCTGCGCGCCGGTCGCCAACGATTGATCGAGGAGAACGCGCGCCTTCACGAACTCGCGGCGGCCTACGCGGCCGAATCGGCAGTTCGTCCGGTCGTTAATCTCTACAACGGCATCGAAGCCCGCGTTATTGGCTTCCCGCCCGAGAACGAGTCGCGCGCGGTTACCATCGACAAAGGATCCCGGGCCGGCGTGAAACGCGATGACGGCGTGCTCGCCGCGGAGGGTGTTGTCGGACGCGTTGGCGCGGTGGCTCCGTTTTCCAGCACGGTCGTGCTTGCGACCGATTACACCAGCCGTATTCCCGCGATCGTGCAACGCGGCCGCTGGTGGGGAATCGCTCGTGGCAACGTCGGCAGCGTTGTCGTCGAATACATTCCACAGGATGCGCCGTTGCGGGCCGGTGACGTGGTCGTGACCGGCGAAGGCCGCTCGTTCCATTCCGGCGTGCCGATCGGCAGCGTCATTGCGATCGAGCGTGGCGATGCGACACTCTATCAGACGGCCGTTCTTAAGACCTTCGTCGACCTTGGCGCTCTCGACCGCGTTGTCGTCGTCTCGCACTAAGCCGCACGTCGCTCCGTTTGTCGGCCCGGCCTGGTACGTCGCGGCCGCATGGCTCGTCGGCGCGGTGCTCGCGCAAGCGACGGTCGTGCACCTGCTGGCGATACGCAACATCGTTCCGAGCTTTGTCTTGGTCGTCGTCGTTTGGTACGCTATCCGCGTGGATGCGCGGAGGGCCGCGATCTACGGTCTTTTCGCCGGCCTCTGTGAGGACGCGCTGTCGCCAAGCACCGGGGCGGCGTGGATGATTTCGACGAGCGCGAGCGCGCTGCTCGCTAGCCGGCTCTCGCGCGGATTCTTCGCCGATTCCATCCCGCTCGTGATGGTGATTACCGCAATCGCGACGCTCGTGCGAGCGCTCTGCTTTTGGATCGTTATGGCACTCTTCGGCTATCCGCCGGGGCTTGGATTGCTGCACCTGCACGAGGCGCTCGGCCAGGCAGCGCTCAACGTCGCGATCATCGTCGCGGCGATGTTGATCGTCCGTCGTTTCGACACGTCGACGCAATGACGTTACGTAACGCTCCTCGCCCAAAAGCCTGGCAGGCACCGACGTGGCGTCTGGTAATCTTCGGCGCGCTGCTCTTGGCTGCGTGGCTCGCACTTGTAGGCCGGTTGATCGACATTCAGCTGATCGAAGGCGAGCGCTACCGCGCGGCCGCGCAAGCCAATCAAGTCCGGCTGATCCCCGTCGCGGCTCCGCGCGGAACGGTCTACGACCGTCACGGCATCGTCATCGCGCGCAGCCGGCCGTCGTTTGCAGTCGCACTCATTCCCTCCGAAGTAAAGAACGCCGATCGAGAAGTCAGCGAGCTGGCTGGGGTCCTCGGCGTCAACCAAGGCTCGCTCTGGTATCGTCTGCTCCATCATCACGGCGTCACCTATCCGAGTTTCGATGCCGTGGTCACCAACGAACCCTACGGGCCGGTCATGCTGGCCGTCGATTTGCCCGTGGCAGCGGTCGCGCGACTCTCAGAAGTCCTCACCGATCTGCCCGGCGTCGACCTCGAGGTTCAGCCGGTTCGCTACTCCCCCGACGGAAAGAGCGGCTCGCATCTGATCGGCTACGTCGGTGCGATCACACAAGACGAGTACCGCCATCTTAAGCACGAAGGTTACTCCCCCAACGACGTGATCGGAAAAGACGGATTGGAGTTCACGTACGACAAGTATTTGCGCGGTACGCCGGGGGGCCAGCGCGTCGTTGTCGATGCGGCGGGCGCGGTCGTTTCGAGTATCAAGCTGGCATCGAAAGCCGCTGTGCCGGGGGATACGCTTCGGACGAACCTCGATTGGCGGCTGCAACGAATCGCCGAAGCAGCGCTTGCCGACGGCATCCAGCGAGTCGGACGCGGGCGGCTCTCGGGAGCGGTCGTTGCCGAAGATCCCTGGACCGGCGGTATCCTCGCGCTTGCGAGCTATCCGAACTTCGACCCCAACGATTTTGCGGCCGAACGATGGAAACGCGTCGCCTTCGATCTCACCAACCCAGCGCAGCCGCTCTTCGATCGCGCGATCGCCGCCGCAACGCCGACCGGTTCGACGTTCAAAATGGTGACCGGATCGGCAGCGCTCACCGAAGGCGTCGTGAAGATCGATCAAGTCGTTGATGACACCGGCGGTTGGGATTGCGGCGGCTACTACGCGCGCGATATCGCGGCCGGCGGTCTCGGTAACACGACCTTCGTGCCGGCGCTGGCGGCGTCGAGCGATGGGTATTTCTTTCGTCTCTCCTGGTGGCTTGGCAACGCGCGCTTGCGCAAATATGCGCTCGCCTTCGGCTTGGATTCGAAAAGCGGCATCGATCTGCCGGGTGAGAACGAAGGTAACTGGCCGACGAATGCCTGGGAGCTGCGTGCGTTTGGCGTCCCGATGCAGCCGGCTGAAGCCTGTTTTTTGGGCATCGGCCAGGGCGCGATGCAAGCAACGCCGTTGCAAATGGTAAACGTCGCATCGGCGGTCATCAACGGCGGTACGCTCTACACGCCGCAAATCGTGCGTGAAATTCTCAACCCGCAGGGCATGCCAATCGAGAAGATGACACCGCGCGTCATTCGGCACGTACCCGTAACCGCAGGGGCGTTGGCTGCGGTCCGCGCAGGCATGGCGAAGGTTACGGATCCCGGCGGCACCGCCTACGGGTTGGCAATCGACGGGCTGCCGTTTTCCGGTAAGACCGGCACGGTGGAGACCGCCGGCGGCAACGGTCCGAACACGACGTGGTTCATCGCTTGGGCTCCAACCGCGCATCCCCGTTTCGCCCTCGCGGTCTTCGTCGATCGCAGCGGCGGATACGGGGCAACGGTCGCTGCACCGATCGCTCGGCAAATTCTCGTCAAATACTTCAACAAGAAGACTTGAACCGGTCACTCCAGGGTCTCACTCGCGATCGGGCGAAGCCCGTCTTCCGCGATGAGAGGGAGGTCGGTTTAGAATGCTCGCAGTTCACGAAGATCGTATCGCCGCCGCAGTTGCACGCTTGGGCTCGGAGAATGCGTTTGAAATTCTCGCGCGTGCGCGCGAACTCGAGACGCGCGGTCGGCGTGTCGTGCACATGGAGATTGGCGAGCCGGACTTCGAAACGCCCGAGAACATCAAGAAAGCGGCGGTCGACGCGCTCTACGACAATCACACGCACTACACGCCGTCGAGCGGTCTGCCATCGTTGCGCGGGACAATCGCAGAGTATGCGAGCCGCTTCCGCCGGGTGACCCCGGAGTGGCTTCCGGAGAACGTCGTCGTCAGCCCCGGCGCTAAACCCGTCATCTGGAATACGCTCAGCGCGCTGCTGGGCCCCGGTGACGAGTTCGTCTACTTCGATCCCGCCTATCCGGCCTACGCTTCGTGCGCGAGTTACCTGGGCGCCTCGATTCAAGCGATTCCGCTGCTCGAGTCACGCAATTGGCGAATGGATCTCGATGAGCTAGGCCGCCGCGTTTCGGCGAAGACCAAAGTCGTCGTGATCAACTCACCGCACAATCCGACCGGCGGCGTGTTGACGAAAGGCGATCTCGAGTATATCGCCGACCTCGCCCAGCGTTTCGATTTTCTCGTGCTCGCCGACGAGATTTACAGCCGAAACTTCTACCTCGATTCAGAATACGTTTCGATCGCGTCGTTGCCCGGGATGCGCGAACGTACGATCGTGGTCGACGGTTTTTCGAAAGCCTATGCGATGACCGGCTGGAGGCTCGGTTACGCCCTGATGCCGGCGGAACTCGCGCGCACCGTCACGCTCTTCAACAACAATACCTTTAGCTGCGTCGCAACCTTCGTCCAAATGGCCGGCGTAGCGGCGCTGACCGGACCCGATGATGCCGTTTTGCGCATGAACGAAATCTTCCGCGCTCGCCGCGACCGGCTGATCGAAGGCCTTAACGCAATCCGCGGAATTTCGTGCCTACTCCCCGAGGGCGCGTTCTACGCCTTTCCCAACGTCTCGTCGATCACGAGCGACGACCGCGCGCTGGCGAAGTTCTTGCTCGACGAGGGCGGCGTCGCATGCGGCGGCGGCTCGTCGTTCGGCGCGGCGGGAACGGGCTATCTGCGCTTCTCGTACGCTGCCTCACTCGACGACATCGACTGGGCACTCCAATCGATCAAAGAAACACTGCCAAAGTTCAAAGGTTAGCGAATGTGTTGTAGCCGGTCTCCATTTGTCACCCTGAGCCATTGTCACCCTGAGCGGAGCGCCGAAGGCGCGTAGTCGAAGGGCGGTACCACCGCTCGCCCTTCGACTACGCTTCGCTCCGCTCAGGGTGACAAACGGGGAACCGGCTTCAACGTGTGGTCACCGTAGCTTCATCACGCGTTTGACGTCGGTCAGGATGGGGGCGGCGATTTCGCGTGCGCGGGTGGTGCCCGTCGGCAATGATCCGCTCGACGGCTATCGAACGAGTTGTAGCCGTTTTTCCGTTTGTCATCCTGAGCCATTGTCACCCTGGACCTGACCCGGTTTCGTGGACTCTAAGATAAGCATCAGTCGATGCGGAAAGAGGAGTCCTATGCGAGCCCGGAAGCGCGTGGATTATTCGCGCGAGTTCAAGATGGAAGCCGTCCGGCTAGTGAAGGCCGGCAAGAAATC
>DATHOO010000183.1:0-8248 GCA_035484815.1 Candidatus Acidiferrales bacterium | reverse complement strand
CACCAGCGGCGAGCAGGAGCGTTTTCGGCTGCTCGAATCGACGGCCTCGTACGCGCTCGAGAAACTTGCAGCTGCCGGCGAGTTGGTGAAGACCAGAGCGCGGCACGCGCGTGCGTTTGCTTCCCTAGCGCGCGCGGCATATGAAGAGTGGGACCAAGCGCCACGGAGCGATTGGTTACCGCGCATGGAGCGCGATCTCGCGAACTTTCGCGCCGTTCTGCGTTGGAGCATCGACGAAAAGAACGACCCGGAGCTCGGCGCCGCGCTCGTTGCCGATACGACGCCGGTCTTTCTGCGGCTGGGACTTTTCGCGGAAGGAATCGAATGGTGCGAACGCATTCTGCACAGTGGGTCGACGGTGCCGGCTGCGGTCCAGGCGCGATTGCGGTACGGCCTGTCAATGCTCTACAGTAACATCGGCGCGAATAAGAAGGTCCTCGAGCAAGCGTTGACTTCGGCAGATCTCTATCGGCAGCTCGGCGACGTGCGCGGCCTCGCGCGCGCGCTTTCGCAAGTCGCTTCGCGCTACGCCCTGCAGTCGCGCTACGAGGGGGCCAAGCCGATTGCGGAAGAAGCGCTACAGTTCGCTCGGAATAGCCGGGACCGGCGATTGCTCGCCGACGTAGTACGTCGTTGCGCCGAATCGTTTGCCGGCGATGGTCCGGATGCTGTCAGAGCGCGTTACGAGGAGAGCGTTGCCCTTTTCGGCGCACTTGGACGCGACGACGAGACCGCTCGAGCGCTGCACTGGTGGGGTCAATGGGAAGAGGGCATCGGAAACTACGAGCGAGCCGCGGAGCTCCTGCAAGAAGCCACGCGACTGAATGAAAGCGACCTGGCAATCGTGATGATCCATGCCAGCGAAATTGCAAGCGCGTATCTCGCGCTCGGCGATCGTGTCCGGGCCGAGCCATTTGCTCGACGGGCGCTGATGTTGGCGGCGAGGGCGCGGCATCAGGTGGTAGTCTCACTTGCGATTGCATACCTTGCCGTGGTCAAGAGCGACAGCAACGCGCGCGATGCAGCCCTCTTGATCGGCCATGCCCTAGAGCGATTTGGCGTGGTAGGCTGGGAGCTGATTCCGCCGGACACGACCACGCTGGCCGAGTTGCAAAATCAGCTTAGATCAGCGCTCGATGACGCCGAGTTTACGCGGCTACTGAAAAAGGGAGCGGCGTGGAGCGAGGACGAGGCCGTCGCTAGCGCTCTAGCGCTCTAGTGCTCTAGCAGGGTCTCGGCCCGTTGTCCGGACGAATGTCTTCGCTGCCTTTGTACTTGAAGTAGCATTGCTGTTTGAGCGTGAACGTGCCGCCGTCGCCGGTGCATCCATGAACGGCCTGGTACGAACCGCTCATGACGCCCGTCTTTGGATCGTACGTCCCGGTCGTCGAAAACGCGCAGTAGAGTCCGCTCGCGAGTGCGACGGTCGTTCCGTTGGTGCTGCTTCCGTTGGCGTTCAGCGCGACCGACGTCGTGAGCGTGCTGTTCGAATACTTAATCGTCAGAATGCCGCCCACGGCGTTCTCATACTGGGTGTACGACGCCTTGGCTTTGCCCGTGCCATAGGCGGTGTCCATAAACTTTCCGACGTATTGGCCGCTGAGGTTGTAATGCTTCGCAGCAGCAGGTCTTGCTTGACTAGCGGATCCTTGCAACGCCGCTGCGGCACTTGGCATGCCGGCGCTGCCTCCTCCGCAGCCCGTCAAGGCGAGCAAGGGAATTGCCGCAACGGCGGCGGTTTTTAGCAATAATTGATTCATCGTCGACTCCTAAAGAAGCGCGTTATGAAGGAGCATACCGTTCGCGGACACTAAGAGCCTCTTTCTGTTGCGCTTTTAGGAGGATTGATGGGGAGCTCGTTGCGGAATCGCGCTGTTGGCGCGCTCGTTGCGGCGTTCTCGCTGCTGTGGATTTGTAACCCCGCCGTTGCCGGTACGACCGGGACGATTGCGGGGACCGTTAGCGACTCAGCGACGAAAGCACCGATCGCCGGCGCGACCGTGACCGCGGTCAGCCCCTCGCAGGTCGCGCGGGCCACGACCGACGCGTCGGGGCGTTTCATCTTCCTTTCGCTAGCGCCCGACACGTACACGATCACCGCACAGCAGGCCGGTTTCGAATCGCTCTCGATTGCGGGAATCTCGGTGTTCGCCGATCAGAGCCAGTCGGTGCCGCTCGCGCTGCAGAAGAACCTCAAGGAGATCGCGCGCGTCTCGTCGCGTTCGTCGCTCAGCCCGGTCCGCCCGGGAACCGGTACCGACGTCTACTCCGTGAATCCCGCGCTCACGAACGCAGCGGCGACGCTCGGCGGCGGCGGCGCGCTCAACAGCGCGTACTCCGCAATCGCCTCGATGCCGGGAGCGTACGTTCCGCCCAATCAAGTCGGCGTGAACCAAACCGTTTACATCCGCGGCGGTTACTACGATCAGATCGGATACGAGTACGACGGCGTACCGGTTAACCGCTCGTTCGACAATTTTCCCGGGCACTCGGCGTCGACGCTCGGGCAACAGGAGCTGCAGATCTATACCGGCGGCGGCGAGGCCGATGCGAACGCCACGGGGCTGGCTGGTTTCATCAATCAAGTGATTAAGACCGGCACCTTCCCGGGGTATGCGACCGGCGGCTTAGCTCTCGGCACGCCGACGTTTTACCACGACGCGCGCATCGAAGTCGGCGGCTCGACGCCTGACCGCCTGTTCTCGTACTACGTCGGCATCAGCGGCACCAATCAAGATTTTCGCTACTTCGACCAGTTCAATGGCGCGAGCCTGATCAGCAGCATTCCATATGGGTTCTGGCCGGCGCACCTGACCACGTTGCTACCGTTCTACCCGGCAGTCTACGCAGCGTGCCGAAACAACGCCAGCTTCAGCAATCCGGGTTTCCACGGGTACTCCAGCAGCACCGGCCTATCAAACAATCCCGGCTGCTTCGGTTCCTATGCGACAAGCTACGGACAGCCGTCGTCGTTCGACAGCCGCGACGTCGTGGCGAACTTTCACATCGGTGTTCCCCATCGCCACGATCCCGGGCGCGACGACGTTCAGCTGCTCTATATGTCGTCGGCCAACTTCTCGCAGGACTACTCGAGCCTCGACGATGCAGGCCCTCTTGGCACGGGAATCGTGAACCAAGGAAACCCGAATCAATGGCCCGATTTTTATACCTTCCCAGGTGGGACGCGATGGCTCGCTTCGGCTTCGACCCCAAAAATCGCCTATTACTATCCGGGCTCGCCGACCGACCGGTGCGCGAACGTTACCGGTGTGCCGAATGCGTGCCCCAACAACGCACAGGGAGATCAGATCTTATCACTCGTGCCGGCCAACTTTCGCGATGGACGCTGGGACACCGCGAGCATCGTAAAGCTGCAATATCAGAAGAACATCGGTTCGGCGGCATACGTGCGTCTTTTCGGCTACACGTTCTATTCCAACACGAACCGCGCGACGCCTAACGGTTGGGGCGACAACGAAACGCTCGGCGTGACCAACTACCAATACATGGTCGGAGCGCACACCGCCGGCCTCGAGCTGCAGTTTGCCGATCAGCTTTCGAGCGCCCACCTCTTGGAGGGCATGGTTTCGTACATCACGGCAAATACGCTGCGCTACTACAATCAGAATTACAACAACGGATCCGGCCAGCAGGTCAGTAACTTCACCAACGGTACCGACTGCTTTGCAACGCACAACAGTCCAAAATATCACGTCGGCGATCCCGCACCATGTAACTTGCTCGTCAGCCAGGGCACGTTCGGTTCTCCCTACGGAGATTGCCTCAATGGAAACTGTTTCACGAGCCCAGACCCTTGCACCGGCGGCGAGCTGCCTTCGAATTCGCCGGCCTGTGCCGCCGGCGCCTCGATGCTCTTGACGTTCTTCGGCAACTACGGCTTCATCAATTCGGTAGTGCCGAAGCTCACCGACGCCTCGATCAGCGATCAATGGCGGCCCAGTGACGCTTGGGTCATCACCCCCGCCGTGCGCTTTGAAAACGACCAGTACGGTCTCGCCGACACGAACAATCCTGGAATGAACTTTTGGTTTGCGGCGGCACAACGCGAGTTCTGCGTGAATCCGGTTACGCGCCAGCCGATCTTCAAGCCGCAGCCGCCCCAGAGTATCTTCGTCTTCACGCCATTTGTTGGGTTCAACTGTCCGATCGATCGTTCGACCGGAACGCCGATCCAGACCGTTCATCCCGACGGCACCGACGGCATTCTCCTCACCAACCAATATCCGTCAAGCTATGCGGTATCCTACGTATTGCCGCGCATCTCGGCGACCTACACGGTGAACCCCGATACGGTCCTGCGATTCTCAGCCGGCCGGTACGCGCAGCAGCCGCAAAACTACGAGATTCAGTACAACACTCTGCAACCGAACCTGGCCTCGACATTGCTCGGATTCATCCCGTTCGGGTACGACTCGCCCTTGCACGAAGCGCAGCCGCAGTTCTCCAACAACTACGACTTCTCGGTCGAACATCACTTTAAAGGAACCGACGTCGCGATGAAGGTGACGCCGTATTACCGTTACGGAACCGATCAGCTCTATGAGACGCCGAACCTGCCGAGTCTCGACGTTTCCCCATCCTTTAACGCCGGCACCTTACGCGTCGACGGCGTCGAGCTCTTGATTACCAAGGGCGATTTTACCAAGAACGGCTTCTCGGGAACGTTTTCCTACACGTACACGAATGCCGCCGAAACGTGGAGCAACTTTTTGAATAGCACGGTCGGGCCGGTCGACCAGTACAATCAGGATATCGAGGAGTTCAACGCGCTCACGAAGGCGGGCGGCGGGGCTGCCTGCTATAAACCAAACGGTAAGGGGACGCCGGCGCCGGCCTGCCCTTCGAACTCGATCCTCAATCCTTACTACGGAATGCTGCGGCAGCCGACGCTGGATCCGCAAGGCTGGTACGCGCCTGGTCTCGACATTCCGTACATCTCGCCGAACACGTTCGCTATCGTCCTCAACTACCGCCACGGCAAGTTTTCGGTCACGCCCGCCATGTCGTTGCTGGAGGGCACGACGTACGGAACGCCGGCCGACGTGCAGGGCGTCGATCCGAGGGCCTGCACCGCAAACCAGGGCAGCCGCAGCATTACCGGCGGCAATCCACTAAGTGCGGACTATACGTCTTGCACTTTTGCTCTCACGAGCGACGGCACGACTCCCGGCACGTTATACATCCCGAATCCGCAGACCGGTACGTTCGACAACTTCGGTCAGTTTCGTCAGCCGTGGCAGTTCAACTTAGGCATGCAAATGTCGTATGATTTCTCGCCACGCGTCACCGGTCAATTTACGGTGACGAACCTCCTCAACGAGTGCTTCGGCGGCTCGAGCGAGCCCTGGACGAAAGCGTATCCGCCCGGCTACTACACCTGCGGATACACCAGTAACACCTTCTACAACGGCGGACACTTCTTTAACGGAAAGAGTCCGAACGACGTGGCGGCAAACGGTGTGCCAGGGATTCCGTACTTTGCCCAAAGCTTCGTGCCGTCGTTCAGCGACCCGTTTTCAAGCAACTTTCCGCTCGCAATGAACCTCTACTTCTCACTGCAGTTCAAGATCTAAGTATGCGTCCTTTCGCCCTTCGTCCTTCGTCCTTCGACTACGCCGCTACGCGGCTCCGCTCAGGATGACAAGCTGGGGGGCGGCTCCTCTCGGATGACAAGCTGGGGGGCGGCTCCGCTCGGATGACAAGCTGAGCGTTTCGCTCGGATGACAAGGGGTATTTGAGCTTCGCTCAGATGACTGGGGTCTGCGCTAGCGGTATGCTTTTCCGGGTGAGCCGGGTTCTGCGGTGAACTCGTAGAGTCGCCCGTTGTAGGTCGCGGTGCCGGCGATCGTACCATCTTGTGCCATCGTGCCCCTAAACGAGAGCGCGTTACCAATCGAGAGCAGCACGTAACCATCGTCGCCGAGCGTACCGACGACCGGCTCGATCCGATTGTTGAAACGATCCGGGCGCACGGAGATACCCGTGTAGCTGCCGCTGATCGTACCTCCCTGCACGAGGAGTCGCATCGTCCCGGCATGCGGAACGGCCGACGGTCCAAAGACCGGAGCGAAGGCCGCGACGTATGGAACCGGCAGTCCGGTGCCTTCGACCGTCGTTGTGGCAAATGCCGGAAGCGTGGTAACGCCTAGCGCCACGAGCGTAGCGGCCATCGCACCATAAAATCTAGAAAACCTCATGCACCTATTCTGCCGCCCGGACGCTTCGTTATTGCTGGGTTTTCAATGAACGAGGCATTAGGAGTCGGCGAGGAAGAACGCCGTCGGAAACGAATTCTGCCCGCTACCTTGCTTCCGATCGAGCGCGTCATCGCGCAGGCGACCGCGCGCGACGTCGCGGCGGTCGCGCCGCTCTTCGACGCCTATCGCGCGTTCTTCGCCGGCTACCGTGATCTCGACGAATCGCGGCGGTTTTTGGCCGAGCGATTGGCAACCGGCGATTCGGTCGTCTTCGTTGCCTGGCGCGGCGACGAAGCGGAGGGCTTCATTCAGCTCTACCCGCTCTGGTCGTCGTGGCACTGCCGGCGCATTTGGTTTCTGAGCGATCTCTACGTAAAGGAATCGTGTCGCCAGCGCGGCGCCGGCCGGCAATTAGTTGAGCGCGTCGTCGCGTACGCGCGAGAGACCGGCGCCTCCAGCGTCATGGTCGAGCTGCCGCACCGCGAACCGCACCTGACCGAGTTCTACGCCGCGCTGGGGTTCCACAAAGATTCCATCTTCGATCTTGCGCGTCACGTCGTTCCCTAGGATAGGTGGACGCTCGGAAGGAAACGCTCGGTAGCCCAGCTTTTTGCTGGCAAAGGAGGCCGAATATGCGCAAAGTATTGATGTTTGCTGTTTCGTTCGCGGTTGCCGCACTTCTCACGCACGTCGCACCGGCAGATGCGCAGGGAGCGGCGCTCAGCGGGAACATGGCGCCGTTTAGCTATCTGCTCGGCGCCGACTGGAACTGCACGACCAACGTGCCGGCGTTGGGTGACCAGCCGGCGCGCACCGATCAAGGCACCGCAACGTTCGTGGTCGTGCCCGGTAACGTGGTCCACAACCACGTCGCTACGGCAACGTACTCCGGCGATTTCTACTTCGGCTACAACGAGCGAATGAACGGGTACTGGCAAGTTAGCGCCGATAGCATGGGCGTGCACGCATTCCTCACGTCGAGCGATGGCAAGACCTACACGGGAACCTCTTCGATCGGCCGGCTCGCGATGCAAGACACGGTTACATATGCCAAAGTAACGCCGAACAAAGTAACGGTGCACGAAGTTCTGAGCGGATCGGAACCAACGGTGACGTTCGACAGCGTCTGCACGCGGTAGTTCCTCATGGAACCGTTGGATCGTCGTGAATTCCTAATCGGGACGAGCGCGGCCACCGCTGCCTTGGCAGCCGCGGCGCCGGCCCCGGCTTTGGCGGAGTCAGCCGGGCCGGTCTTCCTGTCGACGTGGGAGTGGGGCATCGAAGCCAACGCGCGCGGCGCGCAAGTGTTCGCCGGCGGGGGATCGTTGCTCGACGCCGTGGAGAAGGGCATTAACGTCGCCGAGGATGACCCGAACGTGGATAGCGTCGGCTACGGCGGCCTGCCGAACGCGCAAGGCGAGGTCGAGCTCGATGCCGGAATCATGGACGGCACGCGTCACCGCGCGGGTTCGGTCTGCAATCTGCACAAGATCAAAAACCCGATTTCGGTCGCGCGCCTGGTGATGGAGAAGACGCGCCATACGACGATGGCTGGTGAAGGCGCGCTGCAATTTGCGATCGCGATGGGCTTCGAGCCGATGCAGCTGCTCACGCCCAAAAGCCTCGAAGCCTGGCTGAAGTGGAGGAACACACCGAATCACGACACCTTCTGGATCGATCGCAACCACCACGATACGATCGGCATGGTCGGTGTCGACGGGAAAGGTCACGTCGTCGCCGGGTGTTCGACGAGCGGACTCGCGTGGAAGATCCCCGGGCGCGTCGCCGATTCGCCGCTCGTCGGCTGCGGCTACTATGCGGATGACGCCGCCGGAGCCGCCTCGGCGACCGGCGACGGCGACGTCATGGCGAACTACTGCACCTCGATGTTCATCGTGCAGCGGATGGCGCAGGGCGCGCATCCGCAAGAGGCCTGCGAAGACGCGATGCGTTTCATGGCCAAGACTGCGCCGAACTTGCACGAAGACATGTATTGCGTCATTGCGATCAACCCGCGTGGTGAAACCGGC
>DATHOO010000182.1:0-3078 GCA_035484815.1 Candidatus Acidiferrales bacterium | reverse complement strand
GCTTGAGTACTCGCGACCTGACTCAGCGCCGTCGATGAATCTTGGCTGACGGTTTCGTTGCTTGCGAGACTCTGCGCTTCCGCCTGTGCGACGGCGGCTTGCGCTGCCGCAACGTCGCTTTGAGCTTGGGCGACGTTGGATCGATCTGTGTCGACGCTACTCTGTGCGATGTAGCCCTGAGTCAATAAGGCCGCATCGCGCGATTCGGTCTTTTCGGCCAGCGTCAACGCGGCTTGGGTTTTGGTTATATTGGCCTTGGCCGATGCAACCGCCGCCAACTCGGCGGCACTATTGGCGCTCGCCACCCCGACGCCGGAGGCCGCGCTGTTCGCAGTTGATGCGGCTTGGCTAACCTGCGCTCGTGCTTGCGCGAGCGCCGCTTCGGCTTGATCGAGTTGGGCTTGGAAGGTACTCGGATCGAGGCGAGCTAGGACCTGTCCTTGTTTGACCTTGCTGTTGTAGTCGACGTAGATCGAGGCAATCGTCCCCGACGCTTGCGTGCCGACCGAGACGAGGTTCTGCGGATTGACCGTTCCCGAAGCGGTTACCGACGCAATAAGCGTCTGTTGGGTCACCGGTGCGGTAATCAGCTGGAGGCTGGAGCGCGAGTGGAGCAACGCCCATGCGATGATCGCACCGGCCGGGAGCAATGCAGCCGGAAGCAGCCAGCGCGGCAACTTGCCGAGCATGGTGCCCGCACCGGCGAGACCGTTCGAGGTGGGAACCGTAATTGTGGACATGCCCTAACCGTAGTGGGAGGACCTGACAACCAGTGGAGAGTTTTATCCCCGCCGGTTAACTCGAGATTAGCCTCGAAAAGCCTCACTCGTCACGCGCAGAACCAAACATGTAAACAGCCCGCCGTCGGCGCTTCGGCGCTTCTGGCGGGCTGTAAAGTGTGAAGAGTGTGGGGGCGAGGCTCGGTGGAGCCCGACGCTTAGGGCTGCGGACTGGCGCTGCCCGTTTCGGACGGACTGGTCGATTCGACCGGGGTTGCCGAGAAGAGGTACTGCTCGGGCGAGTTCGGTCCGGGTGTGTTGAGCTGCATCGAGATGCCGGAGATCACGGCGGCGTTTTCGGGATAGACCTGCCCGCTAAACGAGCCGTCGTTGTTCATCGAGCCGACGATGTGGAGCCTTCCTTCGGGACCGGCGTTCAGCCCGAGGTCCACCGTGGAAGGCCCGATGGTCAGCCATATGTAGTTGCCGTCGCGTCCCCCAACGACCGGGATATTTAGCTTGTAGTACGACGTGTGATAGAAACCGCGAATGGTGCCGCTTGGAAAGACCTGAAGGTCAAGGCGCCCCGTGAGTGGGTACGGAGACCCATAGACTGCCTTGATCGCGGTTGTGAAGTGCAAATCCGTCGCCTGCTGCTGGGCAGACGCCGTACCGGCTAGGGCGAAGAGCCCCATGCTTACGAGCGCAACGCAGCTAATGGAGCGTAGAACCAGAGACCTTACCATGCTGACTCCTCTCGATTGACCATACTGGGAGTAGAGCGCTCGGGTTGCCGAGAACGTGACGGGAGTGGTACAGCCTGCCGAAATAGACCTGCGCAGCCTTCCGGTTTGGGAGCGTCCCGATCTGGTGCGAAAAGCACTCGACCGTCTTCCATCGGGAGGCTCGCTTACCCTTATAACCGAGAACGAACCTCGCGCGCTCTCGGCTCGCGTCACGCAAGACCGGCCCGACCGGTTCGTGGTCGAAACTCGCCGGGTTGCCAGCCGAGTCTGGCAGTTGCGCTTAACGCACCGACCCGGGCAGGCGATCGATCGCAACGCATCCGCGCAACATTTGGGTCGCTGTTCTGCGTTCGCCGCTCTCGATGTTGGCGTACGCGAAGAGCTGGCCGCCTCTGCAGTCTGGCAAACCGGCCGGCGAGGGCAGACGCTCGTCGCCGAAAATAGCGATTGGCCGTTTATCGGCATGGTCACCGAAGGGATCGTTGCGCGTGCCAATGGCGGCGGCCGCGAGCGCGAACGAATTCTCTATGAGATCTTCCCGTACGAACTTTTCGGGGTTGCCGAATACTTCGATCGCGGATTGAAGATGGCACGCATCGCAGGCTTTTCGAAAACCTCGCGCATCTTGAAAGTACCGTGGGACGTCGTTTCACGCGTCGCTGCGCGCTATCCGGAACTCACGAACGCGCTCGGCATTGTGATGGCTCAGCGGGTTCGCTTACTGGCGGATGCACTGAGCGTTCAGGGATCGCTGCCGATCCTCGGGCGCATCGCCCGCGTCTTGCTGCCTTATGCCATGCCGGAGCGGGGACTCGCGCAGGCCGCTGCATCGCTTTCCACGATCACGCAGTCGCAGATCGCTGCCGCCGGCGGAACGGTCAAGGAAGTTGCTGCGCGCGCCATCGCCGAGTTGGAATCTCGCAAAGCGCTGCGCCGCGAGCACGGGCATATCCGGTATCTCGATCGCGAAGTGCTGCTCGAGTTAATACAAGACGTTTCCTGATCCTACGGCGGTGACAGGTGGTCGAATCCGGCGTAGCGATGGAGTACTCCGGGTAGTCTAACCGACCCGTCGGGTTGCTGAAAGTTCTCGAGAATCGCAATCAACGTTCGCCCGACCGCAAGACCGGAGCCGTTGAGTGTATGGACGAGTTCCAGTTTGCTTCCGGCCTCGCGGCGGAACCGAATTGAGGCCCGCCGCGCTTGGAAGTCCGTGCAGTTCGAGCAGGAGCTGATCTCTCGATAGCTGTTGCTGCTGGGAACCCAGACCTCAACGTCATACGTTTTGGCAGCGTTAAAGCCGATTTCACCCGCGCAGAGCGCCACCACGCGATGCGGTACTTCCAACTCCTGCAAGAGCGATTCCGCGTCGTGCGTCAGCACCTCCAGCGCGGCGTAGGAGGCTTCCGGCGCGGTAAGCCAGACTAGCTCGACTTTATCGAACTGGTGCTGGCGCATTAATCCCCTCGTGTCCTTACCCGCGGCGCCGGCTTCTTTGCGAAAGCACGATGTGCCGGCCGCGTACTTCAACGGCAGATCTCCCAACTCAAGAATCTCGTCGCTGCGCAACGCGGTGAGTGGTACCTCGGCTGTAGGAATCATGAAGAGGCCGG
>DATHOO010000181.1:0-17176 GCA_035484815.1 Candidatus Acidiferrales bacterium | reverse complement strand
CTTCGAGCGCTGGGGGTGCGAGCAGCGTTTCCATGCCCTAAGCGTAGCCTCGGGCGAGCCCGAAGACCACGAACTTTTCGGAGGTTTGCGCGCTCCCGAAGAGGCTTAGGCCGGGGCGACGCTGCTGCCGAGCAGGTCGTCGATGGCCTGCCGGGTTCGCTTTCGCAGGTCGTCGCAGCAGCCGGAGATCGCGTACTCCAGACCGTCCGCCTCAGCTTGGACGATGGTGATCGTGGGGGCCGCGCCATGCGCCTCGCAACGGATCGAGCGGGTCATTTCGGCCGCGATGCCTTGCGCAATCATCCGGCTTATCGCGGTTGGGCTCATCTGCTTCACGTGAGGTATTTTCCCGGCACGCGCCGACTCTAAGCGCTGACCCGGGTTAGGCCGGCAAGCGGCCGATCTCGATCTTTTGACCCCCGATGAGGACCATCGCAGGCTGGCGCTCCATCAGCGCCATGTCGCGCGTGGGATCGCCGTTGAAGACCGCGACGTCGGCGAGCTTGCCCGGCTCGAGCAGGCCACGGTCGGTCGTGCCAATCATCTGCGCCGCATTCGACGTCGCGGAACGCAGCACGTCGATCGGGCGCATGCCCAGACCGACCAGCAGCGCGAAGTCTTTGTTGTTCTGCGCGTGCGGGAAAACGCCGGCGTCGGTGCCGTAGGCGATCGTCACGCTCGACGCTATGGCGCGGTGCATCCCCTGGTTGCGCAGTTGCGCGGCATACTCGGCCTTCTGCACCGATCCCGCGGGAATGTGGTTGGGATTGCCCGGCTGTAAGATCGAGTCGAGTGCCCAAATCGTCGGGACGAGACTCGTGCCGCGCTGTTGCATGTTCTGCAGCGTTTTTTCACTGACGCCGGTCCCATGCTCGACCGAATGCACGCCGCCTTCAACCGCAATCGCGATGCCGGGATCGCCGTGGGCGTGAGCGGCGACCTTTCGCTGGAACTTCGTCGACTCGTCGACGACGGCTTGCACTTCATCGAGGTTGAACTGCGGGATATCCCAGACGTCGCCGTACGAGAGCACGCCGCCGGTGGCCAGAATCTTGATGACGTCGACGTGCAGCTTGACATGCTCTCGCACCAGCTCGCGAAAGCCATACGGGCCGTAAGCGATCGCGCCGGCCTTCACGCTGGGATCTTCGTCGACCCAGCCGGGAACGTCGTTGGAGTCACCGTGGCCGCCGGTAATCGAGAGCGCTTGTCCGGCGGCCAAGACGCGCGGTCCGACGATCGCGCCGCCGTTGATCGCGTTGCGGATCGCGAGGTCAATGCCGGCGCCGCCGCCGACGTCGCGAATTGTCGTGAAGCCGTTACGCAGCATGAGTTGGGCATTGCGAACGCTGTAGATCGTCGCCTCGGGGACGTTATCGGCGGTGCGATATTGCGGGAACATCATCACGATGTAGCGCGACGGCACGACGAAATCGGCGATATGCGTGTGGCAGTCGATCAATCCCGGCATGATCGTCGCGTCGCCGAGGTCGACGATGTTTGCAGCGCTGCCCGCGTCGCCTTCATGCATCGAAACGATGCGGTCTCCGGCCACGACCAGCAGGCCGGGCGTGCGCATCGAGCGTCCGTCGAAGAGCCGAGCCGCCTTGAGCACGGTGACGCCGGTTGCGCGCGCAACCCGCGGCACCAGCATCGCGATCGATGCGGCCGTGAGTCCGAGCAAGAAGGAGCGTCGTCCGAGAGCGTGCTCTGCTTCTTTAAAGACCGCCGCCGAAAGCGGTGCGCGCGGGCAGCGGCACTCCAAGCTCACTTAGACGATATCGTCGGCGGTGCCGTGATGCTCGTCCCACTCATCGTCGCGGTTTGCGTCGGCAGTGCTTTCGCCGTACTTCTCCTGCTCGCGCCGCACGGCATCAGCCGGGTCGATCGGCTGCTCGTCGGGCGGTGCAATGTCCGGCGCGATGACGTCGTCGTCGTTATCGGGATATGGTAATCCGCTTCCCATCGTCTGACTATTTTACCCTGGCAAGCACCGTTTTCCGCTATCGGCTGCCCTCGCGCTCGCAGGGATGCGCTTGGTTTGAGAGGAAAGCCGCCCATTGCTTACTTCATCCTTTACCGTAGGAGAGAGAAAACCGAATGAAATCGTTTGGCCGCCTGATCGCTGTGACGCTCGTCGGGGTCGCAGCGGTAACGGCATCGATCGGACCCGCTCAGGCCGCGGCACCGATCTTGATCAAGAGCTGCACCGTCGCGAAGCCGAAGCCGTTGAGCCACATGGCGGGCGGCACCGACATCACCTACGTGAATCTCGGAAAGCGGACTGCCGCGAGCATCACCTTCTTGGTCGGCTATCGCAACGCGCAGTCGCACTACCTGCGGCGCGTCTCCGACGTCGGCTCGTTTGCACCGGGCGCAACGATCACCCACCGGCTAAGCCTGTATAACGACGTAACCTACGCCGGCGCGCAGACCTCCCAATGCGTGCCGATCGAGGTGAAATGGGCCGGCGGCACCGTCTGGATCGCGCCTTCGTCACACTAGTCTTCAGCAGGGAAGCAACCGAAAGGGCCGATGGGGATCCATCGGCCCTTTCCGCTTTGTTGTAGGACGGTTCCGGAGGGCGTCGAAGCGGCGACCTCGTGCGTGTAGGTTTTCGGACCCTCGCTTCGCTCGCTTTGTGTGCCGCCGCTGCCGCTGCAGCACTGGCGCACTTCGCCATCGACGTAGCTGGCGATTATTTGCTCGCCCGCGATAGCTACGACCATTTGGAGCACGGCTCGCGCGAGCTGCTGACCGGGTTGGCGCTCGTCCTTGCGGTATTTCTAGCGGGGCGCGGTCTGAAGATCTGTTGCGAAATCGCGACCAAGCATCGCGGTCGTCTTGCGCGACCGGTGCTGGGCCTACGCGAAGCGCTCGGCTTGATCGCCGGTGCCGCGACCGCGAGCGTGGTGTTCGTCCCCGCGATGGAACTGCTCGACGGACGCCTTGATGGCGCACCGGTGCTGCGGCTCGCCGACGCTTTCGGCGGCTCGATGCTGTTGGGCCTAACGACGACATTGCTCTGCGCGAGTTTTGTTGCGCTGCTCGTCTACGCCACGGTGCGGTGGCTGATTTCTCACCGCGATTCGATCGCAACGATGCTCGAAACGCTGATGCGCCGCGTCACCGGCAGGCCACACGCGAACGGGTACGATCTCGCCGCACAACGCTTCACGCCGCGCCGCCGCCGCGCGGCGCACGGACTCCGTCTCGCCAAGCGCGGACCTCCTGCGACCAGCTTCGTTTAGCCTCAACTAACCAGAAGCACTTCGTTCACAGGAGTCACCCATGGGTAATCCCATCGCATGCGCGCGCGCAGCGTGCGCCGTTTTTGCACTCGTCGCCGCCCTCGTTGCGGCCTCACTTGGTCCTGCGCTTGCGCAGAGCAATATACTCGACGTGACCGGAACCGTCACGGCCAACGACGGAACGCCGATTGCCGGCGCCTCGGTCGTCCTTTCGGCGCAAGGTGTCGCGCACGGCGCTCTGAGCGACGCGCACGGCAGCTTTACCATCAAAAACGTGCCCGCCGGCACCTACGCGCTGCACGCGTCTGCGCCTGGTTATGAGGCGATCTCGCAGCGAACGGTAACGATCGACGCTACGAATACCGGACTGGCGGTTTCACTCTCGGCAGCCACCACCAACTCGCTGACGGTCATCGGCACGGTGCGCGCGTCCGCCGGAGAGACCGTTTCAACGGCTTCGGCGCCAAGCGTGACGCTCAACGCACAAAGCGCGGCCGCCGCCGGCGTGACTTCGGTCGGAACCATGGTGTGGCCTCAACTCTCGGTTACTCCGGTCATTCCGCTGGGCGGCGGAAGCAACGCAACCGAAGACTTTGCGGTACGCGGTCCGGATCCAACGGAGACGCTCGTCGACCTCGACGGACATCAAATGAACAACGGCAACACCGGCGACTTCGATCTTTCGTTACTCGATCCGGCTGCGCTGCAAGAGGTCCAAATCCTTTACGGGATCGCGCCGTCGTCGCTGATCGGACCGAACACCATCGGCGGCGGCATCAACATTCTTACGCTGGAACCGACGATCGCGCCCCACTTCCTGATGCGAATCTTCGGCGGCACCTTCGGTACCTTCGGCGCGACGATTCAGACGACCGGAACGGAGGACCGCTTTGGATATGCTCTCTCGCTGCACACCACCGAATCGAACGGATCCGTAAACCAGAGCGTCCTCGCACCGCCGCCGGGGGGCGCGCCGCCGGGAGACGACGCACGCGCGTTGGACGACGGCCCGGCCTTGACGGAGCAGAGCGTTGGAAGCGGCTCCTACGGCGACTCGCTCCTAACGAAGCTGCGCTATCAGCTCGGCGGTCCCAACGGCTACGGTTACCTACAGTTCAACTTCCGCAACGAAACGCTCACTCGAGATCAGTCAGCGCTGCTGACGAACTATACGCCACCGGGATTCACCGGTGGCGGCGATGACGCCGTCCACGCCGGTAGCGCGCTCCCGCCGCTCGACGACGACGAAGCTTCCAGTGGCTTCCAGAGCTTTGCCGGCACATTGGCCGGCGAGCACCAAAGCAACGTGGGATTCGATGCTCAGATTCCCCTTGGAAGCCAGCTCGTCAATGGGGCGCCTGGGACGATCTTTCAGTACAGCCATTTGACATCGGTGTGGTCGCAATCGGTTTCCGGCCCGGGAGCCCAGACGGGGCAGTATCTCTACAATCAGCGCGATCTGTTGGGCGACGATTGGGTCGAAGTCGACCATCATTTCACCAGCGGCATGCTCTCGTTTAAGTATGATTTGCAAACTGAAAACTTGACCACGAATTACGTTCAAGGGCAGGTCATCGCCGAAGCGCAGCCGATCGGCAACCCATTCGGTCCAACCGGCACGACGATGCTGCCGAACGCCCTGACGCCGCTGGCCAAGACGGTTCCGGTGCAAACCATCCCAATCGCGCAGACGCAGCGAAGTGCGGTACTGCGGTACAACGGCGACCCGACGAGTCACATACATTATTCGGTCGAGGCCTATCAGAGCGACTTCAGTACCTTTGGCAGCAGCTTCGATCCGCGCGCAGGCTTCGTTTGGACGCCCACCGGCAACACGGCGGTACGAGCATCGGTCGGAACCACGTTCCAGACGCCGCAACTCTCCGAGATGGTCGTTGCGCCGCCCTCCGAACGCGTTCCGATCGGGGGTGTGATCTTCATCGGAAACCCGAACCTCCAGCCCGATCGGGCGACCGACTTTGACCTCGGTATGGAACAGATCGCCTTTAGCAAATCGAAGCGGCCGGTCCATTTTGGAATGGATCTCTATCAGACGAATCTACGCTCCCCATCGAGTCAGAACAATCCCATACCGATCCCGCACTGCCAGACTCCGCGAAATCCTACCCCATGTCCGATCAGCATGCCGGTGAATGCCGGCAACGGCGTCTATCGAGGAATCGACGTGCACGCCGATCAGCAGCTCGCGAGCGATCTGCACGTGCGCGCCGGTTGGGACGTGGATAGTTCCTTTCTCACCGTCATTCCAGTCGAGATTCAGGATGGAACGCTCGCCGCGGGCGAACAGTCGCTCGGCCAACCCCTGCACAAAGCCTATCTCGCGATCGAGGAAAACCCACCGCTGGGGCTGGCGTATGGTGCGGAGCTCGACTACGAAGGCTGGTACAACGAACTCAATCGCTCCCCATATGCAACGCTTGCCGCGCACATTGCCTATCGCCACAACGGATTCGAGTACGGACTCTACGGAACGAACTTGACCAACGTCTACGCCGATCCGTTCACGGTCGTCGGTGGAGGATTCATCTACGGCGGCATCCCCGGCGCGCCGGTGATTCCTACCGACGCTTTCGTTCTGCAGGGCGCCCAAGTCAACTTCGTCGTGACGCGAAGCATCTAGGAGCACACTTTGCAATGCCTGACGAGACCATCAAGGTAACGTTCGCGGTCAGACCAATGGCGAAGGAGCGGCTGAAATTGCTCAAACGCCGGTTGCTCGAGGCGGGATATCGCGAATCGGAGTCGAGCTTGATCGAGCAGCTTCTCTCGCCGAACTTTTTGGCCGAGCTCGAGACTAAAGTTAAAGAGCGTCGATGCGAGCGCTGTTCGCGCCTAAGTTAGAAGGCCGCGCCGCGCTCTGCGCGGCGTCGGCTGCGGCAGCGTTGGCGCATTACGCGATCGACGTCGTCGGCGATTACGCGCTCCCGCACGACACCTACGATGGCGTAAGCCACGCGTCGCGCGCGCTGCTTTCGGGTGTAGCCTTGCTGGTGGCGTTCGTACTGGCACGGCGCGGATTGCGTGCGTGCTTTAAGATCGCGACGTCGCGGCGCGGAAATCTTCCCGCCGCAAGCTTCAGCCTGCGCGAATGGGCCGGCTTCGTCCTTGCCGCAATCGCCGGTACGGCCGCCTTCGTTCCCGCAATGGAGTGGCTCGACGGACGCCTCGCCGGCGTGCCCGTGAGAGAGCTCGATGATGCCTTTGGCGGCTCCATCTTGCTGGGTCTGGCTACGACAGTACTCTGCGCGGCGCTCGTTGCGAGCCTCATTTATGCGATCGCCGGCTGGCTCGTCTCGCACCGCGACGACATCGTGGCGATCATCGTAACACTCTGCCGTCGCAGCGATGCAACTTCGCGTCCCTGCGGCCACGACCTCGAACGAGGCTTCCTTTCACCGCGGCGCCGGCGCACGGCGCATGCGCTGCGGCTCTGCAAACGCGGACCTCCTGGTAGTGCCACATCCCGTTGGCATTATCACTTCACGTCTACTGAAGGAGATTCGTGTGAAATTCGCTCACGTTCGCATAACGCGCGCGCTGCTTGTGCTCGCCGTTGCGTTCGGATTTGCCGCGCCGGCCGGCGCGCAACCTACTCCCCCTCCGCCGATTGCGCCTCAAGGTAGCATCGTCGGCACGGTCGTCGACGCGGCCAATGGCGTCCCGCTCCCCGGCGTCACCGTACAAATTATCGGTAAGAACCTCAAAACGACGACCGACGCTTCGGGCCGCTTCAAGCTCGATTCGGTTCCGGCCGGGCGTCACGTACTATCGCTCTCGCGACGCGACTACCAGCCGGCGGTCTCCGAGCCGATCGAAGTCGGCGCAGCCACCATCATCGCAACGCTTTCGATGCAGCGCGGTACCGGCAACCTGACGGTGATTGCAACGACCTCGACGCGTGCCAGCGACTCGCTGCAGCAGTCGAGCACGTTCACGAAGACCGTCAATACCGAAGAGCTCGAGCGCATGGGAATTACGCGCGTTGCCGACGCGCTGCGAACTCTGCCCGGCGTCAATAACGGGCTCACCGGCGACACGGCTTCGCTGTCGGACGACATCAACCTGAACATTCGCGGCATCGGTACGCTCGAGACCGAGGCCGCGATCGACGGCCACCCGATCGGCTACGGGGTGAAGGGCGGCTACAACTACAACCTCTCGCCGGCGTACGGCCTTCGCGACACGACCGTCATGTACGGTTCGGCAAGCGACCTCGTGGGGGTCGACGCCATCGGCGGCGTCATCAACTTCCAGACGCTCGATCCCACACCCACGTTCCAAACGGCAATTACTCAAGGTTGGGGGACGTTTAATCAGCTCTCGACGAGCCTGAGGTCCACCGGGACGATCGGCAAGCTCGGCTATGCCGTTGCCTGGGGCGTCAGCTACCTCGAAGGCGTCTTCCGCAATGACACGTTCTACCAGCCCGGCGCCGCCTTCGATCAGTCGGTGCTCTCGGGTCCCGTTCACGACCTCGGCATCTACACCGCCGATTCGGCGGCGAGTACGCGAGGCGGCCTGGTAAAGCTACGGTATAACTTCGACGATCAGAGCAACGTGACGTACACGATGTACACGGCGTCGCGCTGGTTCGATAAGACCGGCAACGGCGACGGCGACTACTTGCCGTACAACACCGCGCTGGCACGCGGCCAAAAGCAGCTTGCATCGTACGATCCTTCGGGGTCGACTTCGTACAAATGCCCGAGCGGCACGTTTCCCGCGACCAACGCGCTCGGTGCGCTCAACGGTTTCGGGCCGAACGGGAAGCCCGATGGCGGGCTAACGTGCCAAACGCCGCAACAGTACGCGGCGTTTAACACCGGTTGGCAAGGCGCCGGTCCGGCCTGGGGGGCGTTCCACCTCAACGACAACAGCCTCACGTACACCAACGCCGGAACGAACTCGATCTGGCGAGCTACGTTCTACAACAGCCTCTACGACATACCGTGGGATCGGACGTTCCAACTGCCGTTTTATACGTATCCCGGCTCGAATGCGTCGTGGCGCAGCACCGGCGTCAACGAAACGGGCTTCCTCGTCGGCGACGAGTTTCCGGGGCCCAACAGCGACTTCGAGATCGGCACGTCGTATATGAACAACGCGTACTTCCTCACGACGAACTCCAATCACGGAAACGGCGTCACCAGCACCGGATCGTTTCCGTACGCCTGGGAACAAGGGTACTTCGCACGCTACGTCTACCACGCACCCAACTCCCCGCTGGCCGGCTATGCCAACCTCTGGCAGAAGCACGCCAGCGCCACCAACTCGACCTACATCGACTCGCGCTTCTCGGTGGTCGATCGAGCGACCAATCACGACATCGTTCGCTTCTCGGTCGGCAACACGACGACGCAGCCCAGCCAAGACATGCTCAACACGACGTACGTGCCCAACAACGACATCATCGGAGCCGGCGGCGGCGCCGCGATCACGTGCGACGGATTGAATTCGGTCGGTACGGCACCGTCGTCGCTGCTGCAGCCGGAAACCGGTGTCGACCAAGAGGTCTCGTACACGCACCGCTGGTACTCAGACTCGCAGACGCAGTTCCTGTTCTACAACACCAACGTCTTTAATAAGCTCTATTCCACGATCATTCCGCTGAGTGAAAGCGGCACGAGCTTCATCCCGCCATCGGTATTGGCGCAGTTCGTGCAGGCCGTTGGTGCGAAGTGCGGCGCCGCCATCGCGCCGTCGCTGCTCGGATCCACCGGCAACTTCAACGTCGGCACGCTGCGGGCGAAGGGCTGGGACTTTAGCGGCCGTCTGCGAGCGAGCCGAGATCTCTACTTCGATTACGATTGGGCGTTGACGTCGACGGTTCTGCTGGGTGCTAACACGCAGCTGGTCCAGGCCAACACGACGCTGATTCCGTTTTCGCAGCTCGCACGCGTGCCGCTGCACACGGCCAACCTCGCCGCGGATTACACCATCGGACACAAGCTTGACTTACGCTACGGCTACTACTGGGTGTCGGAGGGTAACACCAAATCGCTACCGGCCTATGACTACAGTGACTTAAGTGCCGCATATCCGGTCAAGAACGGCGTGATTACCGCGACCTTGCTCAACGTCTGGAACCAGTACGCGTTCCTCGCGGGCCTGATCGGCAACGGTGTTCCGCTCCCGCTCAACCAGTATGCCACGCAGTCGAAATACCAGCCGTACATCGGTACGGCGGCCACCGAGCAGTTTGGCCTGCCGTCGCGTTCGATCTATTTTAGCTACCAGATACTCCTAAACAATCACTAGCACAGGGAAAAGATGCCGGTGCCGGCCTGAGGTCGGCACCGGCGTCGCTACCCGAGCAATTCAATAGAGGAACCATTGGGACTTATGTTTAGAATGCTTACGCTTCTCGCGCTCACCGCCGCTCCGCTCGTGGCAAGCGCAGCCACGCCGCCTATCGTTTGGGAGGCGGATCTCGCTCACTGCAGAGCCCAGTTCATGGTGTCGCACATGGTCGTGTCCCAGGTTTGGGGGCACATCCCGGTCCGTGAGCTGACGATCGTCAACACCGGCCGCACCGCCGTGCCGCAGCGCATCGACGCGCTGCTTGACGTCAGCCACGAAGACACCGATAACCACATACGAGACGCCGATCTGCGCTCGCCGACCTACTTCGACGTGACGAAGTATCCGACGATCATCTTTCACTCCACCTCGATCGTGGCGAAAGACGCTAACGAATTTACCGTCAACGGAAACCTGACGATCAAGAATGTGACAAAGCCCGTGACGTTTCCGGTCGAAATTGTCGGCATCATTCCCGAGGGAAATGGTTCGCGGGTCGGCTACACCGGCCAGCTAACGATCGATCGGCGCGATTGGGGGCTCGTGGATAGCCGGCTCACCCCAGCCGGCGTGTTGCTCGTCGGCTACACGGTGAACATTGGCCTGACCGTCGAAGCCGTCACCAACGATCCCGCGCTGCGGGCTAACGGCCGAAGCTAGAATAGCAGCGTTTGGAAATCGCCGACGTGCTCGAAGCCGACGCGGCGATAGAGCGCGATGGCGGCTTCGTTGAAATCGTTGACGTAGAGCGACAGCGTCGGCGTCGTGTCGAGCAGTCGATCGCAGATTGCCGCGAGCGACGCCGTCGCCAGGCCTCGGCCGCGCATCGACGGCGGCGTCCAAATGCCTTGCAACTGCGTCGTCTGCGCCGACCAGGGCCCGATATTGCAGAAGAAGCAGAGACGCTGGTCGGTCGTGCCGACCCACCAGAGGCGCCGCTCGAGCATCTGCCGGATGCCCGCGGAGAAATCGTTTGCACCACGCCGCGGGTCGTAGCCGAGCTCGTGACGCACCATCTCCGACGAGCTCTCCGCCACTTCTTTCCACTCGTCCGTCCTCGCCTGGCGCACGCTCGTGCGCGCTTCGTAGCGTCGAAGCCGCGCCCGATCGACTGCCATGACGAGCTGACGATCGCGCACCAATCGCGGCGGCGCGTGCCACGATCGAACCGATTCCCAAAAACCGCTAATCGTTTCGCGCGAGCCTACGATCATGCGTTCGCCACGATGGCGCTTTGCGTGTTCGCCGAAGGCCGGAAGCGTTGACGGGTCGGCTGCGATGGTGAACTGGCGTCCGAAGTACGCTACGCCGAGAACGTTTTCTCCGGCGGCCGCAATGGCGACGTTTTGGCGCGCGGACGCGGGCAGTTCGTTCTGCAAGACGTGCATGAGGAAGACGTTCAAATACGGTGAGCGCGCGAGATACTCGAGCGCCGGAGCCTCCGTTGCGGGAGAGACGGGTTCGATCATTGCGTGTCGAGCGCGACGTTCATCAGCGGTTTTGTCGTCGGCTCTTTGCTTCCACCATCGGGCTCGAGCGTCACCGAGACGGCGATCGTCGCTTGGGCGTCGGCGGGAAGGACGATTAGCGCAACCCCGCGAGCGTCGGGCAGAAACGTTGAGGCGGGGAGAGGCTTCGCGCTGCCCTTGACCACGATCCAGGCCTGGTAGACTCTGCCGCGCGGCGGCTCGGGCAACGCGCGCAACGCAAGGTAGATGCGGCTTCCGCGAGTGATGACTTCGCCGTCGCCGATCGCGTAATGCCTCGCGTGCGTATCGAGCATATCGAAGAGCGCGGTTCGCACGCTTGCGAGCGTGCTGGCGAGCGCCATCGAGCGCTCGGAGAGAATCGCGCGCTCGCGTTGCTCTTGCTTGAGCTGCCCGAGCAACGAGATGTTAGCGATCGACGAGGCCAACACGATCGCGAAGCAGACCGCCGCGACCAGATAGGCGGGCCAAGCCGCCGCGTGCTTCATCCGACTATCTTCCCAGGCAGACTTCGAGGCCCTCCGGGCGGCCGCGTCGTAGCTCTGCGGCCATGGACTCCCTGGAGCTACTGCACGCAAAAATACACGGGTTTCCCGGGTATGACACGGCGCTGGAGCGTCGCCACTCCGACGAGTACGTTCGCTCGTATTTGGGGGAGCGCTTGAGCGAAATGGCAGCGCGCTGCACGCTTCCGCCCGACCTCCAAGCGCGGGTGGACGTGCTCTTGCTGCGCGTTGCATTCGCAAATCCAAAGGACTTCAATGCGCACGACGTGGACGGTACCCCGGCCGGCGACGACGGTGCGCTGGCCGCCACGGATGCCGCAACCATCGAGCTCGCGGATCGCGCCGAAACGATGGAGCCGGCATCGGTCGCGGCGTATCTCGACGACGCCACCGTCGCGCTCGACCGGCGCGACGACGCTCTGCGCGCGATAGCTCTGAAAACGACGTAGTCGCCGTTGGCGCTGCTTTTGGCCATCGCCGCGACGGCGCTGCATCTGTTGCCGCAGCCCGCACGGATCGAACGATTGCCCTGCGGCTCAATCGGCTCACCGGTGCCCAAGACGGCGGCCGCGGACTTCGATCCTGCGGCACGCACCGAACTGGACGAGCGTTGGAATGCGCAAGGAATTGGCTCGGTTCGCACGGTGGCGCCGGGCGTCGCGGCAATTTCGGTGCGCACCGATCCGTCGCTCGCACCGCAGGCCTATCGCTTGACCGTCGCGAGCGGACGCGCCTCGATCGAAAGCGCCGATGCGGCCGGTGCGTTCTACGCGGCGATGACGCTCGCGCAGCTGCCGGCTCGGTCGGCGGCAGGCTGGACGATACCCTGCGTACGCATCGAAGACGGCCCGGCGCTGCGCTGGCGAGTTCTCTCCGACGACGTCTCGCGCGGTCCGTTGCCGACGATGCGCTACTTTGAAGAGAGAATTCGCACGATCGCAGCTTTCAAGATGAACGGCTACTCGCCGTACATGGAGCACGTCTTCGTCAGCCCGACCGATCCGCTGCCGGCTCCGCTCGATGGAATCACGCCGGCGCAACTGCACGCGCTCGCCGCCTACGCTGCGCGTTTTCACGTGGCGCTAATTCCCGAACAGCAGAGCTTCGCGCACATGCACAACACGCTGCGCGTCGAGCGGTACGCGAGCGCCGCCGAGCTCCCGCACGGCTTTCTGCTCGCGCCGAACGTTTCGATCTCGCAAGAATATCTCGGGCGAATCGTTGCGCAGGAGCTTGCCGCGGTAGGGCGTCCGCCCTTTTTTCATATCGGTTCCGACGAGACGTCCACGCTCGGGCTGGGCCAAACCCAGGCGGACGTCGCGGCGAACGGGCGCTCGCAGGTCTACGCGCAGCATATCGTCGCGATGAATCGATTGATCGAGCCGTCGGGCGCACGGCTCATGCTCTGGGACGACGGAATCGAAAACGACCCGGGCATCATGAAGCTGATTCCAGACACGTCCGTCATCGTTAACTGGCACTACGCTGCCGAAGCTTCGTTCGAGCGCTACATCCAAACGATTGCGCGCGGAGGCCTCGAGCAGATGGTGGCCCCGGGCGCGAGCAACTGGAACGAGATCTTTCCCGACATTGACACCGCGCTGGTCAACGAACGGCGCTTCATCGACGAAGGGAAGGCCGCGCGCGTGCTTGGGCTCTTCCAAACCGTGTGGCACGACGATGGTGAGACGCTCTACGAGGCGACGTGGTATCCGGTGATCTATGCGGCGGCCGCGGCGTGGCAGCACGGCGATCTGCAACCGGCGCAGTTTGCGGACGACTTTCCCAGCGCGTTTTTTGGAGTCGACGATCCGCGGTATAGCGCCGATGCGCAAGCGCTCGGCACCGTACTGCGAACGTTCGAACCGCCCGATCCAACCTACGGCCAAACCGATGCGCTGTTTTGGGCTGACGTTTTCGATCAACCCGCGGCGGCCCAGGCGGCCAAGGTCGACCTGCGTGCGGCGCGGCTGACCGCCGAGCACGTTGAGGAAGATCTGTATTCCGCGCGTCCACCGCTGCACGCCAATGCAGCCTCCGTGATGTTGCTCGCGGCACGCCGCTACGACGCCCTTGGCCGCAAGCTTCAAATCGATTCGGAGGTGCGGGCGATGTATGCCGATGCGCTCGCGCACGCGGCGACGGATCGCGATCGAACGCTGCGCGATCTCTTCTGGTCGCGCTACTGGATGTGGGAACTGCGTGATGCGTACGAAGATCTAGCGCCCCTCTACGCGCGTGCGTGGCAGGACGAGAGCCGCGACGGGCATCTAGCGAGCAACCTCGAGCGCTACCATCTCGCCGCGCAGAAGGCCATCGACTACGCCGACGCGTTCTACCGCGTCACGCGCCAGTACGTTAATTCGAACTCGCTGCCGCCGCTGAGCGACGTGTTGTCGCCGGTCACTTCGGCGCCGCGCTGACGACCGCTGCGCCTCGGCTTCGTTCCGGCGATAGCCTAGAAGAGGGTAAACCGAAGGCGAGTACGCGAATTGACTGAGACGTCATGCCCGCTGCGCTGATTCTGCTGGTCTTCGCGTTCTTTGCGGTGCTGATGTACCGGCGTTGGATGCCGGCGCTCGTTGCCGTTCCGGCAATGGCGATCCTGATGTCGCTCGCCGCGGGCGTTCCGTTCTCGA
This sequence comes from Candidatus Acidiferrales bacterium, assembly GCA_035484815.1. GTDB lineage: Bacteria > Vulcanimicrobiota > Vulcanimicrobiia > Vulcanimicrobiales > Vulcanimicrobiaceae > Cybelea. Next base: position 2,972 of record DATHOO010000181.1, on the reverse strand, counting down.
AGCTTGGCGGGATTGTGAGCGGAGGCGCGGTGCAGCTCGCGCCGTTCTACGTCGCCGTGATATTCGGTGCGCTTTTGGGGCGCGTTACCATCGAAACCGGAATCGCGCGGGCGATCGTCAACCTTGCCGCTGAGTACGGGGGCGAACAGCCCTTTGCGCTGTCGCTGGGTCTCTGCGCGATCGTGGCGCTGCTCTTCACCTCGCTCTCGGGGCTCGGCGGGATCATCATGGTCGGGACGATCGTATTGCCGATCATGATGACGGCCGGGGTGCCGCGAACCATCGCGGCGACGCTCTTTCTCATGAGCTTTGCGTTCGGCTATATTTTTAATATCGCCAACTGGACGTTTTACACCACGTACTTTGGCGTTTCACGCGAGCAGCTCTTCACCTACGCCGTCGTGCTTGCGGTACTCGACGCGCTAGCGCTGCTGATCTACGCGGCGGTCTCCTTCCGGCGCGACCGCGGTTACGCAACTTGGGCGGTTCGCGCGGAGCCGGAGACGCGGGCGCGCGTCCCGGCGGTCGCGTTTTTCACGCCGCTCCTGCCGCTGCTGCTCTATTACGTCTTTAAAATGGAGGCCGCACCGGCATTTCTCGTCGCGGCGGTTTTCGGGGTCTTGGTGACTCGCCCCAGTCAGGCGGTGCAGCGGCTCGTGGCGGCGGCAATTCGCGGCGTCGAAGACGTTGCGGCGGCGGTCTTGCTCTTCATGGGGATCGGCATGCTGCTGGTCGCGACGCGCGAGCCGCAATTCTCGGCGGCGCTGCAGCCGCTCGTCGCCGGCGGTTGGCTGCGCAATCCAATCGCTTACGTCGTGCTCTTCGGCGTCGCGAGCCCGCTCGTGCTCTATCGCGGTCCACTCAATCCTTACGGTGTCGGCATCGCGATCTTCACCGCCCTGCTGACGGCGCACGTTCTGCCGCCCGTCGTGCTGGTGGCGGCGATCATGGCCGTCGTTCAAGTACAGAACGTCTGCGATCCGACAAACACCGCCAACGTCTGGATCGCAAACTTCACGGGCGTGCCCATCGACGTGATTACGAAGCGGACGCTCCCGTATCAGACGGCCGTAGCCATCGCCGCAACGCTGGCGGTAGCGGTCGCATCACCGGCGCTCTTCGGCGTGCACGCGTTCGCGGGGCTCGCGGCTCCCGCGCGCGCCGGCGAGCTGCTGCCGGGATTCTACGCGCCTCCCGCCGCGCGCAATCACGTTGCGGTCGACGACGACGGAACGGCACTCGGCCGCGCCGCAGCGGATGCGGTCGCTGCCGCATTTAGCGGCGGCGGAATACAAACAATGCGATTGCATGGAGATCCCAATGCGAGCGATTGCACGCAGAAACCCTACGCCGCCTACGTTGCGGTCGCCGCCTCGACGTTTACGCTGACCGAGGGCGTCGATCTCGACGTCGGCCTTCGCTTGCAAGACTGCGGCGGCTGGATCGTTAACGAATGGCACGATCATGAAATCGTCGCACCGCCGGCCGGAGAGGGCGAAGCGCGCGCGCTTGCACTTCAGGGCGTGACGCGGCTGCAAGCGTGGGCGCAGTCGCAGCCGATTCGCAGCCGCAACCTCTTCGCGCTGGGCGCCGCGGTGCGCCCCGGCGATACGCCATCGTATTTCTACGCGCTCTTTCGCAGCCCCGACGGAAACCTTCGCGCGTACGTGCGTGCCGGCGGACCGGCCTACGTCGCCGGAATGCGCTCCAACGATACGATCGAGACGATCGACGGCCAAGCGTGGTGGCTCTTGGGCACGTATCAATCCGAACGGCTCGCGTACGATGTGAAGCCGCACGCGTTCGCTATTCTGCGCGGAGGGCGACCGCTCGAAGTTCAACTCGCGCAGCCGTTTGCGTTATGACTAGCGGCATGCGGTTACCATCGTGGGGCAGCGCCACGCAGTAGGAATGCAGCGCCGCAGCCGAGGTCGTTGCCGCACGGCCCCGAGCCGCCATAGTAGGTCGTTCCCACTAGCGAACCATTCGGACCAGCGGTTAATGCGTTCGGAGTCTCGCCATCGTTGGGAGGGCCATGGAAGAGATGGAGATCGCTCTCGACGTAGTGGCCGGAAGACGGCGTCAGCTTAAATACCGTCCCGTTGTTGGCGCTTCCGCCGGTGGGCGTGCTCCCGTACAAGGTGCCCGCTCGACCCAACAACACCGGGTCAGTGGGGTAATCCCCCGTACCCGAAAAGTTATAGAGAACGCGTTCACTGTACGCCTTCTTCGAACGGTGGAGCTCAAAGACGGTTCCGCAACCGTCGGGGCATGATGGCGCGCCGCCGCCGTATTGAGTAGTGCCGAACAAATCGCCGCGCGCATCGCTCACGAGCGAAGCGAAGGCTTCGTTGCCGTCGCTTCCGCCTTGGAATCGGTAAAGAATGCTCTCGGTGTAACTGCTGCCGGCGGGCGTGAGTTCGAAAACGACGCCGCAACCGGAACTCTGGCACGAGCCGGTCGTTGCACCGCCGAACGCGGTGGTGCCAAAGAGCGTCCCGGATTTGCTAGCGGTGAGACCGGCTGCGGGATTAGCGCCGTCGCTACCACCCTTGAAGCTGTAAATCGTGCTCTCGACATAACCGCTCCCGCTCGGCGCCAGCGCAAAGACCGCGCCGTCAGCCGGAGAAGACCCGCCTTGATACGCCGTCCCGAAAAAGGTCCCGGTATTGTCCACGATCAGACCGCCGTTCGGAAACGGCCCCAGACCGCTGAACGCGAAGAGTGTCGTAAACCGATAATGCCCCTTTGCTGGTGAGAGTTTGAAGAGCACGCCATCTCCGACCTGCCCGTAATAGCAGCATGGGCTGGTGCCGTAAATGGAACCCGTGGCGTCGACGATCAAGCCGGCGTTGGCCGAATAGCCATCGCCCGTGTTGCGAAAGCGATAGAGGACGGTTTCGGCATAGCGCCCATGCCGCGGCGTTAGCTTGACGATGGTTCCGCAAACAAACTGCCCGCAGACCGCGCCG
>DATHOO010000180.1:0-11271 GCA_035484815.1 Candidatus Acidiferrales bacterium | reverse complement strand
GGGCCGGTGTCTACGATTTTTTGTTTTACAACCTTGCCCCAGCGTGGATCGACAGTGGTATCGTCCTTATCGCTCGCCCAGCAATGCAGCACGCCGCGCGGACCGAACATTTCTTTGAACTTCGGATCCTTCGGATAATCCGGAAGCTCGGGCTCTTCCTCGGCGTTGAGATGGTACAGGTTTCCGAAGAACTCGTCGAAGCCGTGCACCGTCGGCAAGAACTCATTGCGGTCGCCTAAATGGTTTTTGCCGAACTGGCCCGTGGCGTAGCCTTGCGGCTTTAGCAGCTCCGCGATCGTCGGGTCTTCCGGCTGCAGACCGACGGTGGCGCCGGGCATGCCGACCTTCGTCAGGCCCGTGCGAATGGGATTCTGGCCGGCAATGAAGCAGGCCCGGCCAGCGGTGCAACTTTGTTGTGAGTAGTAGTCGGTGAACAGGGCGCCTTCGTTGGCGACCCGGTCGATATTGGGGGTCCGATAGCCCATCATCCCGTTACTGAACTTGCTGATGTTCCAGATGCCGATATCGTCGCCCCAGAGAATGAGAAAGTTTGGTTTCTTAGCAGCCATTTCGCTGTTTTTCTCCCTCTGTGCTGGTTATGCAATCGTCGTGGGGGCCTATGGCATTCAAAAGCGCGCCTCTCGCCTCCTGGGTCTGCGCCGCAGCTTTTGAGACCCTCGTGATACTATCATCGCTTGGGTTAGCTTTAGTTAACAGGTCGCATCTGCGTGCGTGTTTCTTAGAGCTTGCTGTGAGTTCGCAAGTAGGACAGCAGATGCGTAGCCTCGTAGACCCCGACCAAAAGGGCACTGCTACTTCGACGAGGTCATTCATGCGTCTATCCCTGCTCATCTCCACACTCGTAGCGCTCGTAGCCACCGTTGCTCCGGCTGCTGCCCAAGAGCCGCCGGCATCGCCTGCGCCATCCGAAACCTCCGCGCCGACGTTAATGGACCGCGAGTACGACGGTCACACCAGCGTCCTAATCGCCCCATACATTTGGGGCGCCAGCGTCAAGGGAAACTTTCAGTTTTCCATCCCCACGCTGCCGCGCCGTCCACCGAAGATCGCCCAGCCAAGCGTGCAAGTCGGCCCGAGCGACTATATCCCGAAGCTCAATAGCGCCGGAATGCTGGCATTCGATCTTCGCAAGGGCCCGGTCGATCTCTTTGGCGATGGCATCTATCTCAATGCATCAACGAGCGCGACCGTCAACTCGACGATCAGCGGGCCGCTTGGAAGGATTCAAATTCCGGTCAGGGTTGACGCGTCGGCCCGGCTCTCCACCGCGATTTGGGAACTTGCGGCGGGCTACTCATTCGCGCACGGTCACAACGCGGATTTAAGCGGGTTTATGGGTATCCGTCAATTTCCGGTGAATCTCAACATCGGATATTCTGCGACCGTCGGACGGCGCGGCATCCTTGCGCCGTCGGGTTCGCTAACGGCATCGCAGTATACCAACGACATCATCGTCGGACTACGCGGCCGCGCATTCTTCGGCAACGATCGTTTGTACGTGCCGTACTACATCGACCTCGGGACCGGCATCACCACCAGCAATCAGTCGTGGCAAGCCTATACCGGCGCCGGCTATGCCTTCCCGCACGGCCAAAGCATTCTCGCACTCTGGCGTGCGCTGAACTACACCTCCTTTCCACCAACCTCGCACACGCAGAAGCTCACGCTCTACGGACCACTCCTCGGCTACACGTTCCACCTATAGCAATCGCACGGCGGCGATGAGGAAGCCGCCGGAAGCAGCGGTAACGATCGCCGTTACCAACCAGCCCGCGCATGCCAGCGGCGCGCCGATGGGACGACCTCGCATCGTCGCTCGATCGCGCGCGACCAGCACCGCGAGCGCGAGCGTAATCGGCGTCACGATTCCGGCGGCGACCGATGCCCAAAAAAGAAAGGCGATCGTCGGGATCGGTAAAAGCGCAAGCACCGCGGCGACCGCGAGAGAGCTATAGATCACGCCGTAAAAGAAACGCGCATCGCGTGGTAGCGATGCGAGCCCAGCGGGCCGTCCAAGCGTCTGCGCTACCACGTAGCCGTTCGTCGCGGTAATCACGGGAATCGCGATCGCGGCCGAAGCGAAGATGCCCACGCCGAACAGCACTTCGTCCCATCCGCCCGCAAGCGGCTTCAACGCAACCGCCGCGTCGGCGGCGGTCGCTATCGCAACGTGGTGCTTGCCCAGGGTCGCGGCCGTCGCAATCAGGATAAAAAGAAAGCTCGAGCCCGCCACCAGCATGCCAAGCACCGCGTCCGCGTTGACCGCGCGGAGCTGCGAAAGCGGCGGCCGGCGCTCGGCGACCTCGATCGATTCCCAGAAGTAGACGTAGCTCGTCAGCGTAGTTCCCAGCAAAGCGATTGCTCCGGTGAGAAAGAGCGGCGCGAACGCGACGTGAGGCCAAAGAATCGCGTGCAGCACCTCACCCCAGTTCGGCCGCGCGAGTATCGCGCTTGCGATGTAGCAGAGAAAGATCAGCGTGAACGATGCCAGAAGCCGCTCGATCTTCAGATACGATTTGGTCGCGAGCAGCCAGCCCGCAACGCCGACGAGCGGCACGACGAAGTAGTAGTGAGGGACGCCGAAGAGCAATGCCAGCGCCTGCGCCCCCGCTTGAACGTCGGCGCTCAGCGTAAACAAACTGATAAGGACGACCGCGATAGCTGCGACGACCGCGGTGCCACGCCCGTACTTCTGCAGAATCGCCTGTTGCAAGCTCATCTGCGAGATGGCCGCGACCGAAGCCGCGATCGCCTGAATCACCGCGAGCATCGGGAGCAACAAAACGACGAGCCATGCTAAGGCGTAGCCGGTGGTCGCACCGACGACGGCAATCGATCCGACCGTCGTCGGGTCGTTGGCCGAGGCGCCCGAAACGAGTCCCGGGCCGAAAGCCCGTCGCAAGCCGCGACTAACGCGGTTAATCGCTAACGCAGCGAAAGCCGAGGTGCGACATGCCGGTGTCGATCGCTTGCGGCGAGCGCGCCGCCGGGCGGAAACGCAAACAGTAGCTCGGCGAACAGAGAAACGATCCGCCCTTCAACACTTTTCGCGGGATGCGAATGTTCGGCTGACACGGGTCGTAGCTGCGTTCGCGGGCATCGCCCGCGCAACACGGTGACGCGACCTGGCTGCGATCGCTTACGAACCAATCGCTGGTCCATTCCCACACGTTGCCGGCCATATCGTAGAGCCCATATCCATTCGGCAGAAAGGTCCCGACCGGCATGGTGCGCGGCCCGTGGCGCAGGGTGCTGCGCCACGGGAAATCGCCTTGCCAGGTATTTGCCGCGGGCTTGCCCCCGGGTTCCATCTCGTCGCCCCAGACGAAGTCTTTGCCTTCGAGACCGCCGCGCGCGGCGTACTCCCACTCGGCTTCGGTCGGCAGACGCTTACCAACCCAACGAGCATACGATTCAACGTCCTCGTACGCGACGTGCACGACCGGATGATCGGGCCGTGAATCAATCGAACTCCCAGGGCCTTCGGGATGCTTCCAGCACGCGCCGGGAAACCACGACCACCATTGCGCGTAATCCCGGAGGTTGACGGGCCCCGGAGTCATGTGAAAGACGAGGGCGCCCGGAACGAGATTTTCAGCCGGCGCCCCCGGATAGTCGGCTGGGTCGAGGGGACGTTCGGCGACGGTAACGTAACCGGTTTTACGAACGAATCGCGAAAATTCAGCGTTGGTCACCGCGTGCGTATCGATCCAGAAGACGTCGACGGGCACCTCTCGAACCGGCGCCTCCTCGGGGTAAAAGCGGTCGGAGCCCATTGAAAAGCCTCCGCTCTCGATCCGAACCATGCCCTCGCGCGCCGCGGTAATCATCGTTCTATGATACGCCCCCCGCATTGCGGGCCCTCGTTTGCCAAATAGCAACACGGCCTCGCATTCGCGAAGCCGTGTGTACGCTAAACTCTATCGTCCGGCGTGCCCCGCCATCGCCTTTTCAACCATTGTCTTTACCTCCTCCAGATTGAACGACGCGCCTTTCTGCATTGGCGGGAACTGGATAAAGGTCTGCGCCGCCTTCCCAACCACTTCTTGAACGAGGACAAACCGCCAGAACTCGTAGGCAAACCAGTTGTAGAACGCCAGCGACCCGCTGAGACCCGTGCGTTCGAACGGATCGAGGCGCAGGTTACAAAGAATCGGCCAATCCACTTTTACGGTGCCGCCAAGCCAGCCGCCGGGCTGGTCGATGAAGCGGTACTTGTAGTCGTTGACCCGAACCGCCCCAAGCGTACCTTCCGCAAAATAGAAGATCTCGCGCCGGTTCGACGGCCCCTTGCCGGTGATGAGATTTGTTTGATCGTAGCCGTCAAGGTGAACCTTGTAGGTCGTGTCCCCGAGCTGTTTGCCGGCTTGCAGCTCGGCGACGATATTGGGGTTTCCCGCAATGGAGACGAAGGTCGGGAACCAATCGAGACCTGACATGATGCCATTCTCGACCTTACCCGCTGGAATCTTGCCCGGCCACCGCGCCACGCAAGGTGCGCGGAAGCCCCCCTCAAGTACGGTTCCCTTGCCGCCCGAAAATGGTGTTTGACCGCCATCCGGCCAGGTGAAGTTCTCCGCGCCGTTATCCGTTGAGAATACGACGATCGTGTTGTCGTCGAGACCGTCGTCCTTCAGCTTCTTTAAGACGCCGCCGACGACATCATCGAGCTGCGCCAAACCCGCTTCCTGGATGGACCAACCGTTTTCCGGGGTGCGCATGCTCTCGTACTTGTCGGAGAGGTGCGTTACCACGTGCATACGCGTGGGGTTCAGCCACAAGAAGAACGGCTTGCCATTGGCTTTGGCTCCGTCAACGAACTTTAGAGCGTTTGCCAGGATCTCGTCGTCGACGGTCTTCATCCGTTCCGGGTAGAGCGTGCCCGCGTCTTCGATTTTTTGCTTGCCGACCTTTCCCCAGCGCGGATCGACGGTCGGATCGTCGGTGCTCGTGGCCCAACTGTGCACCATGTTGCGAGGACCGATTTTATCTTTGAGGCCTTGCGGATAGTTGCGGTGCGACGGGTCCTCCATCGCATCGAGGTGATACAGATAACCGAAAAACTCGTCGAAGCCGTGAACGGTGGGTAGATACTCGTTGAGGTCGCCCAGGTGATTCTTGCCGAACTGACCGGTAGCATACCCCATCGATCGAAGAGCGGTCGCGATCGTCGGCGCTTCGGCCGGCATCCCGACCTTCGCGCCCGCCTGGCCGACGGTTGTCAGACCGGTTCTAATTGGTAGCTGACCGGTGATGAAGTTCGCTCGACCCGCGGTACAGCTGGCCTCAGCGTAGTAGTCGGTGAAACGGATCCCCTCGGATGCCAATCGATCGAGATTCGGCGTCCGGCTCGCCATCATACCCTGGTGATAACAGCTTAGATTGAACCAGCCGATATCATCACCCATGATAAAGACGATGTTTGGTTTCCCTTGCGTGGGAGCGGCCATTTCTAAGTCCTCTCTGCGCTAGTTGCGCTTCCGGCGACGCCCATTCTAGGGCGATCGCGCGACAAAACCTAGCTGTCGAAGCCGAATCGCTTCGATTCGGGGGGTGAACAGATTACGACGACTTCGGCTCCCGCCCTTTGCGCCTCTCAACCGTGGCGCTCGCTTTCAATTAAGGCGAGTTAACGTTCGCGATCTCGGGTGGGTGAAACGGCTGATAACGATAGCCCGCATCGTGGAGCTTACGCAGGCGCGTGAGCACTTGGGGCCTCGGCTCGAAGAACACGTTGAAGGCGGACCAGAACCCGCCGTAGCGGCGTTCCTCGGCGAGGTAGGCTTCGATATTGACGTGATCCATCAGCCGCCGGCCGATGGCGTTGATCAGCAGGCCGCGAAAGCCGGTCGGCGCGAGTGCGGCGCCGTAGCGATCGCGCGAGTACGTGCGAACCCGCTGAAGCGGACTGATCAGCCACCGGATCGACGAGATATACGTGAGCAGCATCTCGTTCCAGGCCGCCGTTTGGTTTAGCCGAATCGCTCCGAGCTCGTGCCCGATAATGAACGAAATGACGTCCATCGTTTTTCGGTCGTCGATATCGAAGATGATCTGGTGGAGGACAATGTACGTCTCGCGCCACGACGAGAACGTCGACGAGTATGGCGGGATCGAGCCCGAGGTCAGGAACAGCTCGGGCATTTCCGTCATTCCGAGCCGCCGGCAGTGATCGCGCAAAATCGCGTAGACTTCGGGGAACTGCTGGTCGGAGAGGCGGACCGAGTTGCCGCGAACCGCCGACTCGCGACGATTCCGATGGAGTACCAGCAGCGGAATGCCGAAGAGCGCGGTGATCGCCAGGACCCGCAAGAAGCCGATGTCCTTACCGATAAGGGGGTGCGTCTTCATCCACTGCGGTTGATAGAAAACAAACGTAATCGCAAGCGCCATCAGCGCGAAATTCAAGAGGATCGATGCGATCAGAATCGGCCGCTCATATGGATCGCGCAGCTTCGATTCGTCAATGAGGTCGGAGTCAGGCGCCGCTGTCACCATAGATGAGCGCGGTCTTCGTCGTCCCGTCGGAGAGGTAATCGCGTAGCGGAAGCTGCAGCGCCTTGAAGAAATCGTCCGCCGCTTTCTGCGCCTTCTCCTCCTTCTCATCGTCGCCGAGCACGCGCGTCGAGAAGCCGAATTCGGCTACGAGGGGTTCAAAGCGGTCGGGGATCGGACGCGCCCACAGGGCGAGCGTGGCGTGGGCGTTCACGCCGTGCCCGAACGAGAAATTCCCAAGCGTCGATTGAATTTCGAAAACCTTTGCCCCGTTGACGATCGCGAGTTGATCTTCCAGATCGAGCCCTACCGTCTTGAGATGCGGCAAGGCATTTGCCAACCGCGAGATTGGAAATGACTCTTGGACCTCCGGATACTCGACGATGACGTTGTTTGAGTAGATGCTCGCCATCGTCCCAGGCACATCACCCCGAATCAGCTCCTCTTTGAATTTTTTCTTTTGCAGCTGCGTGTACGTCGTGTTCGTGTCGAAGCCCGCGGCTTGCTTGTAATCCGGCGTACGGCACTTGAAGGTGAGCTCCCAGCTGTCGTCGGGCCAGCCTCCTTCGCGAATCTGACGGATGCGAAAGATCAGCTTGTTTTTGCGCAGATCCTCATTCTTGGTATCGTAGAACTGGACGATCCGAAGCTGAGAGTCGAGCGACTCGACCGGTTCGTACTTCACGCCCAGCTTTTTTGAAACGTCGACGAGCAGCGCGTTGAATTGCAGCAGAGCCCGGCGGGTTGGGAACTTCTCCGGCTTGAGCAGCAACTTGAATTCGCGGTGAGTCACCAACGAAGCCGGCTGCGATTTCTCGGCGCTCTTATTCATACTATCTCCCGGTCAGATGTAGTTCTTATTTTGCGTTGGGGTCAAACTCGGCATGCAATCCTTCGCCCAGCGTCTTGCGCTGCTTCTCACTCGTGCTGACCTCCGGCGGCTCCCACGGTTCCCATTCCTCCCAGCCCAGCACCTGCGACATCAGGCGGAAGCCGAAGCCGACGAAGAATGCGATTGCGGTCGATAGGATCACCGACAACCCGAAGGTCTGATTGCAGAGAATGTACGCGATCCCCGTGAGGATCGCCGCCGTCACGAAGAACTCGCCCCGCACGAGCTGTTTGGGGACGACGAGGCAAGCGCTGTCGATGATCCAGCGTCCCGCGGTCGTGGCGATCACGCCGATGATGACCGCCGCGAAGTAGCCGAAATTCGCGGCGAGGGCGACCTGAGCGCCGACGATCGCGTACCACGGCAGCGAAAAGGCGGTCATGAACTGAAAGAGCCCGTCCTTGAACTTCATCTCCGAGGCATAGTCGATGTACAGCGCCAGCGACGCAGCCAAGAGGCACCCGATGAGGTACCATGGATTCGCGAGCGGCGTCGGAATCTTATTAACCAAAACGTCGCGCACGACGCCGCCCCCGATTCCGCCGGCGTACGCCAAAATGACGACGCCAATCAGGGTGAAATTTCGGTAGTGATCGGGTCGCCGCGCGAGCAGCGCGCCGTTGAAGGCATTCGTCGTCGCTGCGATCAGCGATATGACGTCCACCGTCGTGAACGTCCAGATGCCGAACTTTGACAGAATGAGCGGGGTCATACCGCCGACTTTTCCGCGGTGCGGGTGAAGTAGATGCCCGTCAGCGTGACGCAGATGAACTGAACGATGAAGTAACACATGACGGCCGCGATCACCTGAATCTCGTCGCGAAAGCTCGTCGTCGCGATCAGGGCGCAGAGGCCGATATTGCGTAAGGTGCTGCCGATCGCCAGGACGCGCCGGTTTTCGCGAGCGGGTCCGCCGAACGCCCATCCGATGGCCAGCGATAAGAGCACGAGGCAAAGCATCGCCAACATGCCGTGCGAACCGTAGACCGTCGCCACGGACACGACCAGCTTCGGGAAGACGATGGCGATCAGCGCTATCGCGGCGATGAAGAATATGAGCTGCAACGGGCGAGCAAGCTTCTGCGCAAGCGTGGGCACTCGATAGCCGACGACGATCCCGATGAGGAGCGGCGCGAGTTGGAAGAGCACGAGCGTCTTCACGAACTGCCCGACGGGGATCTTCCCCGCCGCAGCTGGCAGAACCAGCGCCGCCGTCAACGGCACGGTGATGATCGAGAGCAGCGGCAGAAGGAGCTCGAGCGCGACGGCGAACCCCAGGCTGCCGCCCCGCTTGCGCACCGATGCAAGAACGAGCGGGACGCCCGGCGCGATCGCCATTAAGAGGAATCCGGTTGCGATGAACGGCGGTAGCCGGAAGAGCTTAGCGAGCAGCACGCCAAGCGCCGGGATAACGATAAAGTTGGCAATCAGCGCCCAGACTAAGAGGTTGACGTTCTTGAAAGCCGCGGCCAGACGTTCGCGGTCGACCTGCAGGCCCGCGCCGAACGTTAGCGCCACGAGCATGATCACGGCCGTCAACTTCTCAGGATTCATTGGCTCGGTTCCCGACCTTCTTGGTAATCCATAGCTGTTGCCCGCCTCACTTCTTACAGCGTGTTAGGGGTCCCCTCTTTTAAAAACGAGAACTTATCCAGGTGCCGGATTTAAAAGCCGTTGACCGATTTGTGGACGTCGCGGGAGTCGCGCTCATCTCCGTCGCGGCGGTCTTGACGGCGATCTGCGGCTATCAGTCGGGTCGCTGGAGCGGCGCGCAAACGCGCGACTACAACGTGGCGAACGCGCATCGCGTCGAGTCCGCGGAGGCGGCCGACCGAGGGTTCGCGCTGACCGCGATCGACGTGAACCTCTTTCTCCACTACGTCGACGCGGTGAGTGAAGGCAACACGCGCGATGCCGACTTCATCCATCGGCGCTTTCGGCCGGAGATGCGCCCGGCAATGAAGGCCTGGCTCGCAACGAAACCGCTGACGAACCCGCATGCGCCGTCATCGCCATTCGTCATGCCGCAGTACAAGTTGGCCACGAATCTTGCCTCGCATAAACTCGCCGCTCAAGCCTCGCGCGATTTCGATGCGGCTCAACTCGCGAACCGTCACGCCGACGATTTTCTCTTGCTGACCGTCATCTTCGCCTCCGTTTCGTTCCTAGCCGGCATGAGCACGAAGCTGATCTATCCCCGCCATGCGATCGTCATCGCGCTGGGTCTCGTGGGCTTAGTCTACGGACTCATTCGTCTCGTCGAGCTCCCCTTTATGTAGACCCCCTGTCATCCTGATAAGTTAAGGTGAGAGTTTGAAGATCGAGCCCTCGGAGAACACGCCGCCCGCCGAGGTTGTTCCGTAGAAGAACCCGTTGAGCATAGTCAGGCCGGCTTGCGGCTCCTCTCCATCGGGCTTGCCCAGAAAACTGTAGAGCACACGTTCGCGGCCGGAGGGCGTTACGCTAAAGACCGCTCCGAGGTTTTTTGCGCCACCCAGGTGCGTCGTGCCGTACAGCGTGCCGCTTAGAACGGAGAGATGCGAGAGTGGATAACGCCCGTCCACGCTTGAGCTGCAACAACTGAAGCTGTGAATGACGCGTTCGCCGTTCGCGGATTCGTTCGCCGCATAGACGGTGCCGTCGCCGTGTTCACCGCCGCCGAGAGTAGTGCCATAGAGCTTTCCACCCATCGCGACGATCCCGGCCGCGGGATAAGCGCCATCCCGTGATGCCGTCGAATACTTGAAAGCATGGAGGGTCTTCTTCGTTCCGCTCGGGCTCGCTCGAAAGAGGGTGCCGCATCCCTGCGCACAGAGCGTCGTCGTGATGCCGCCGAACTCGGTCGTTCCGTCGAGTGCGCCCGCAACCGTGGTGAGCCGTGCCGTCGGAAACGCGCCGTCGGTACCGCCGCCGAAGCGATAGATTACTCGCTCTTTACCGTCCGGGGTGATGGAAAAGATCGTGCCGCATCCCGTTGCACAGAGCTGTGCACGTTTTCCACCATATTGCGTCGTTCCATAGAGCGTACCGTTTAATGCGACAAGACCCGCTACGGGGTTGGCGCCGTCGGTGCCCCCGGTAAATCGATGGAGTATCTTTTCGGTCTTCCCGTCAGCGCCTAGCGCGAAGACGGTGCCACAACCACCCGAACACGCCGCGGCGTTGCCGCCTCCGTTGGTCGTGCCGAAGAGCTTACCGTTGAGCGACAGCAATCCCGCGGCCGGCAGCGCCCCATCCGCGCCGCCCTTAAAGCGATAGGTTACGCTTTGAGCTCCGGAGGTCGTCACGAAAAAGACCGATCCGCAGCCGAGAAAACAGAACTGCGTCGTTTCGCCGCCTATTTCCGTCGTCCCATAGAGCTTCTCGCCGACGACGGTGAGATTCGCGAGCGGCTCGTCGCCATCGTCGGCCTTACGGCCGAAACTGTAAAGCGATTTGTAACTCACCGCTGCGGATCGCATTTCTTGCGCGCGCGAGACGGCGAAGCCGCGCATCGCGAAAGGAACGACCGGCGCCGGGCCTCCCTGAGTGCATCCGGTGAAGCCGACGCAGAGCGTTACTGCAAAAACTCGTCTTGCTCGACTACTGAGTATCAACGGGCTCGTCGGAGGGAGGTTCGGTAAGAAAATGCGAGAGCGGGTACTTCGTCGGGATCGGCGTGAACGCGCGCGGGGCCTGGTTAAAGTCGAAGCTATCGGAGATGCTGGCCGCGCGCGTGTCGGTGTAGCCGTCAGACGTTGGACCAAGCGCGGGCAGGCCGAATGCCTCTTCGATGAACTTCAGGACGCTTCCATATTCGTACTGCGTATGCGATACGAACCCTCGCTTCGCGTAGGGAGAGATGATCAAACACGGAACGCGAA
>DATHOO010000179.1:0-6402 GCA_035484815.1 Candidatus Acidiferrales bacterium | reverse complement strand
GGAGCAACTCTGGTAACGTTTCTCGCGACACCGAACTAAGCTCGTCGCTTAGACGGCGACGAGCAACAACGCTAACGGTGGACGAATGTCGCGCTGCCCATGGAGGATGCGTCGCACCTGAACGCGCGACCCTTAGCTGCGATAGAACACGACGTACGGCAAACCTGGTAACGAACGAGTGTCGAAGCCGAACTCTGATCGCCGGCGTCCGATGCGTGGGTTTCGCGCAAGCAACCGCTCCAACGTCGTCATGATGCGAAGCACGAACTTTTCTGCTGCATCTGCCCCGACGTGCTCGGCGTAATAACGCCGAATATCGTCTAAATCGTTTGATGCCGGCGCGGTATATTCAATCCTCAAGACTTCTCACGCCGTTGCCGCAGCTTTTCCCGGACCTCGTCTGGCGTGTAGATCTGGCCCGCTCTGATCGCAGCCTCGCTCTCGGCAATCGCGTTACGCAGCCACGCAAGCTTCTCGGCTTCCTCCTTCATTAGAAGGCGTACGCCGTCACGGACAACCTCGCTCGCATGAGCGTACTCTCCCGACTCGACCTTCGCATCGATATATGCCTCGAGCTCTTTGGGGAGCGAAATGTTCTTGGTGCCCATGCTGAACAGCATAGCAACCTTGGCGTTTTTGCCAAGCTGCGCGCGGTCCGCTGGGGATGACAAAGCTGCGCGTCCTTCGCCCTTCGACTACGGCGCTACGCGCCTCCGCTCAGGATGACAAAGAGATGCGCAGCTGCGCTTGCGATGACAAAGGTGTCCTTTAATGTGGAAGTGGTTTTGTGAAGATGCGGTGGTCGAAGGAGAAGGGGTCCAAGTTTTCGGCGATGCGCAGCGACTCGAACGCGGGATGTCTCGGATTGATCAAGTAGTTGTATTCCTGGGGAACGATTGCAGATGGCACGGCTAGGGCCAGGTGCTTGAGCTCCGTCAGGAAGGTTTCCCCGATCTCGATGCTAGCGTCCGATCGTGCAGGCGCGCGCCACGCCGGCGGAAGCGTCGCAAGCCGCTCGATTTCGCCCTCTTCCAAAGTGGCCGAAACGAAAACGTAGTCGCTCGGTGCGTCGACGCGATCGATTGTCGCCAGGATCTCCAAAATGGCCAAAGATCTCGTCTGAGATGCGTACACGACGCGTGTGCCGCGACGATTCCAACGGCCGCCGGCGATCGCTGCGCCTTCACCGCTAAACGCGACGCGGGGGCTAGGACAGAAAGCGCTGCGTACGAGTCGCCAGACTTCGATCACGCCACGCCGCCGTAAGCGACCGTGACGAGTGCTTGACGGACGATCTCGGCTCCGGGTTCGGTCGCCAGAAGATCGAGCGGCCGGCGCCCACCCAAACTCCAGTTCGGCGTTCGCAGCCAGTGCAATGCGCGGTTACGTGCCCCGATATAGCGATCGGCCTCGGCAAGGGTTCGCGCGAGACGCACGGCCCGATCTCCTTCGGCAACGCCGAGCCGCACGCGGCGATCGCGCTTGCGATGCAGCGTCCTTGCGGAAAAGCCAATGACGCCCGCAATCTCGTCGTCCGAGAGGCCGGCGTCGAGTAGATCGTCAAGCGTCGAGGGTGGAAGCCCGCGTCCAACTGACTCGATGATCGCATCGTCCGTCGGATGGCTTTGGCGCAACAGGTCCCGCACGATCCCGCGCGCTCCCTGGCGCCTGCCAGGTGACAATTCCGACTCTGACATATGTCAAAGGTAGCATGCTCGGCGAATCCCGGCAATATCAGCGGCGCCGAAGTGCACGTCCTTCGACTACGGCGCTACGCGCCTCCGCTCAGGATGACAAAGGGGGGCGCCTCCGCTCAGGATGACAAAGGGGGGCGCTCCGCTCAGATGACAACACCAGATGATAAAGGGGGGTTAGTGCACGAGGAATGCTACTAGTAGGAGGGCGACGATGTTGAGCACCTTGATCATCGGGTTGATTGCCGGGCCGGCGGTGTCTTTGTAGGGATCGCCGACGGTGTCGCCGGTGACGGCGGCTTGGTGCGCGGTCGAACCTTTGCCGCCGTAGTTGCCGTCTTCGATGTACTTCTTGGCGTTGTCCCACGCGCCGCCGCCCGACGTGAACGAGACGGCGACGAAGAAGCCAGTGACGATCGAACCGACCAGGATGCCGCCCATCATCTGCGCGCCGGTGCCGCCCGGGAGCACGTTAAAGTAGGAGAGCAGCACCACGATCACCGGGACGCCGACGGGAATGAGTGCCGGCACGATCATCAAACGCAAGGCTGCGCGGGTGACGATGTCGACGGTTGTGGCGTAGTTGGGACGGGAGGTACCCGCCATGATGCCGGGGTTCTCGCGGAACTGCCGGCGCACTTCCTCGACGACGGCGCCGCCGGCGCGGCCGACCGCTTCCATCGAAAGCGACGCGAAGAGATACGGCAGCAGTCCGCCGATGAAGAGACCGCAGAGCACGTAGGGGTTGCCGATCGCAAAGAGGTTGCGCACGCTTTCGACGCAGCTCGCCGTTGGGGTGCCGGGGCATTTGTGGTTGATCAGCTGCTGAAGGAATGAAGCGAAGAGCACAATGGCGGCGAGCGCGGCGGAGCCGATCGCGTAACCTTTTGTCACGGCTTTCGTGGTGTTGCCGACGGCGTCGAGCGGATCGGTGATGTTGCGCACGTCGTGCGGCATGTCGGCCATTTCGGCAATGCCGCCGGCGTTGTCGGTAATCGGACCGAAGGAATCGATCGCGACGACGATGCCGGCCATCGAAAGCATCGCCATGACCGCGATGCCCACGCCGTAAACACCTGAGAGGCTATAGCTTAGCAGAATACCGACGACGATAACCAGCGCGGGATACGCCGTCGCCTGCATCGAGACGGCGAGACCGGCGATGATATTCGTCGCGTGCCCCGTGATCGAAGCCTTTGCGATGTACTGCACCGGCTTGAACTGCGTACCGGTATAGTACTCGGTGATGAATGTGATGAGACCGGTAATGACGATGCCGATCACCGCGCAGAGGAAGATCGCGTTCGCGCTCACGCCGGTTGCGCCGGCAAAGACGCGTTGCGTCACAAAGTAGAAGAAGATCAGCGCCAGGATGCCGGCAACCGCCATGCCGCGATAGAGCGCGGCCATAATCTTCTCGCGGCGCACCCCGCCGACGCCGACGAACATCACGCCGATAATCGAGGCCACGATCGATACCGCGCCGAGCAACAGCGGGAAGGTGACCGCCCCGGGGAGGGTCGAGCCGAAGAGCAGATTGCCGAGCAGCATCGCTGCGACCGTCGTAACGCAATACGTTTCGAAGAGGTCCGCGGCCATGCCGGCGCAGTCACCAACGTTATCGCCGACGTTGTCGGCGATAACGGCCGGATTACGCGGATCGTCTTCGGGGATGCCGGCTTCCACTTTGCCGACCAGGTCGGCGCCGACGTCGGCGGCCTTGGTGTAGATGCCGCCGCCGAGACGGGCGAAGACCGAGATCAGCGAACAGCCGAACGCTAGTCCAACCATCGCGTCGAGCGACCTGCCCACGTCGCCGTGGTTAACGCTGAGGAGAATCGCGTAGTAGCCCGATACGGCCAGCAAACCGAGTCCGACGACGAGCATTCCGGTGACCGAGCCGCCTCGGAAGGCAACGTTCAATGCCGGTGCCAGACCGCCGCGTGCCGCCTCCGCCGTTCGCACGTTGGCGCGTACCGAGACGATCATGCCGATGAAGCCCGCCGCTCCCGAGAGAATCGCCCCGATCAAGAACCCAATCGCTGCTTCCTTGCCGAGGGTCGGAGCGAAGAGAATGATGATCGCCATGATGATCGCGACGATTCCGATCGTCCGGTACTGGCGCTGCAGAAACGCCATCGCACCCTCTTGGATCGCGACGGCGATCTCGCGCATGCGCTCGTTCCCGGCCGGTTGCGCGAGGACCCAAAAGGTCAGCACGATTCCGTAGATTACGGCGAGTGCGCCTCCGATTAGGCCGGCTTCAATCGCTGTCTGTGCGGTCATTCGTATCCTTGAATTGGTGGGGGGGCAAAAATACCGGCCCCGGAGGGCCGTGCGGCTTGCCTACTCCGAACCGGCGCGTAAGTCCTATCGAGTCAGGGATTGAGCGCGGCGAGAGCGGATAAAGCAGTCAGATGGAGAGCAGGGAGCTGGTAATTGTCGGATGCGGGCCGGCCGGATCGACCGCCGCTCGCGAGGCGGCCCGCGCCGGCGTTTCGACGCTCGTATTGGAACGCGACGCGATCGTCGGCCGCAAGCGGGTCTGCGCGGCGGGCTTGCGCCCGGGTTTTTGCGGGACTTTCAACTTGCCGCGTTCGCTGGTGCACTGCGACACGCCGCGCCTGGCGCTCTTCGACGGCGACGGTGTCGAGCACGAGCTGAACTTCGGCCCGGGGCACACGAGCACGCGTGAAGAGCTCGACGGCACCATGGCTGAAAAGGCCGTCGGCGAGGGCGCGGAAATACGCACGCAGGCGCTCTTTCGAGAAATTCGCCGCGAGCGAAGGCATACGTTGGTTGAGTACGCGGATCTGCGCACCGGGCAACGGCGAACCGTCGCCGCTGCGCACGTCTTCTTCGCGCCCGGCGCAACGGCGCAGCTCGACGCGCCGGCGTTCGGACGGGTTGGGATGGAGCGCTGGCGTCGCGGGCTGATGACGACCTTACAGTACCGCGTCTACCTCGATCGTCCGGCCGTCGAGATAGCCTATCGGACGCTGGAGCTTCATTACTACGCCGGTCGCGACGGACGGCAGATCATCGGGTGGATGTTTCCCAAACGCGACCATTTGGCGATTGGACTCGGCGTCATGGGGAAGATCGCCGGTGCCACGCTGCGCGCCGAGCTCAACGCGTTCACGACGCGGGTCCGAGCGCGCCTGTACGCCGATGCCGGGGTCGTCGACGTCAAGACCGAGGGCCATTTGTTGTATGCCGGTATGCCTCGCCCACGCGTTGCCGACGGCGGTATCTTGGTCGGCGGCACGGCGGCCGGCTTGGTCGACGCGACCAACGGCGAGGGAATTTTCGAAGCCGCGATGAGCGGACGCTTTGCCGCCGACGCGGTCGCTGCCGGCCGCGCCGAGCCGGAGCGCGCAGGCGCGCGCTACGCTTCGCTTCTGAACGAGCGCTTCCGCCGGCGGCTCGTTCACCGCGTGCGGCTCATGCGTTACTTAGAAGAGCAACCGCGCCGCTACTCGCTGCTCTTTACGCAGCTTGCGAGGACTCCGCGACTCGCCGAAGTATTGCTCCAAGAAGATTGCGAGCGAACGATGGCAGATCGCATGTATCTCTACCAACAAGCACTACGCTTTGGACTTCGCACCTTTGCATGCCGCGGCTAGCGTAAGGCTATCCCGCGAAGAGATCATTCACAAGTACTTGCACTTGGTCAAGTACGTTGCGGGCCGGATCTCGGTCGGGCTGCCGTCGAACGTCGAGATCAACGATCTCATCAACGACGGCGTCTTCGGATTGATCGACGCGATCGAAAAGTACGACGAAACGCGCGCGGTAAAGTTTGAAACGTACGCCATCACCCGGATCAACGGCGCCATTCTCGACGCGCTGCGTTCGCTCGACTGGGTTCCGCGCACCGTGCGGCACCACGTTCGCGAGGTCGAGCGCGCGTATGAAGCGCTGGAGTGGGAACTCGGCCGGGCGCCCAGCGACGGCGAACTTGCCGAACGGTTGCGGATGTCGAAGCATGAGCTCGACGTCCTCCGACAGCGGATGAACGGAACCGCCTTGATTTCGCTCGAGGAGCCGCATGTCAGCGACACGCTCGAGGATAGAGAGAGCGACGTCACCACGGAGATCGAACGCGATGAGATGCGCGCCGAGCTGGTTGCCGCGGTGGAGTCGCTCCCGTTGCCCGAGCGCACGGTCATCCGGCGGTACTACTTCAAGGGCGAAACGCTCAGGGAGATCAAGGGCGCCTTGGGAGTCTGCGAATCGCGCGTTTCGCAAATCCATGCCAAGGCCGTACAGCACCTTCGGCAACGGCTGCGCGAGCTCTGAAGAGCTCACGAGGCTTCCATCGGCCAGGGTAGAATTCCAGGGCTATGAGAGCATTAGCACATCGCGCCATTATCGGTACTTTCGTGGTTCTTGCGACGGTTGCGGCGATGAAAGCGGCACCGACCGCGTCACCGGCGCCGACGCCCGCGCCGCCCGAGTCGGCCTCGGAGCAGCAGTTCGTCAGTTCCGTAACCAGCGACTTGCAGAGCCGCTTCGGCACGACCGCACAAGCCGCCGCCGCGGGATACTTTCAATATACAACCGAGGATCAAACCGGAGCCATCAGCTGGGTGAATACCGGCAACTGGCAGAGCGATCAAACCCATCCGAGCCAGTTATGGTACGACGCGAAGGGTCGTCTGATCGGTGCCGACTTCTCGGTGTTGCAAAGCGGTTCGGCTTCGCG
>DATHOO010000178.1:0-22597 GCA_035484815.1 Candidatus Acidiferrales bacterium | reverse complement strand
ACTGCCGTCAGCTCGTCGCGCCCCGTCGCGCGCTGAATGCTAACGTATTCGCGAAGAATCGTGCGGCTTCCAACCCGCGTCAGCGCGCGCTCTCCGGAATACTTGCGATCCTGCGACGCCGCCCCCACCGTCGAAAACGGAAAAAGGAAACAGTCTTCCCCAATCTCCGTCCAACCGTTCACGACGACGTGCGCTTGGAGCACGGTGCGTGCGCCGACCGAAACGTGCTCGCCGACAATGCAGTATGGGCCTATCTCTACGTTCTTTCCTACCTCGGCGCCGGGATGGACGATCGCGGTTGGGTGAAGCACTCAGCGCATCTCGCTACGCGTGGAGAATGCTTGCGTCGGCGCTAAACATTCGTGGATCGGAGACAATGGAAAACATGATTTCGGCCGAACAGGCGAACTGCCCGTCGACCGTCGCTTCGCCGCTGACCCATCCGATGTTGCGTTTGTGGCGCAACATGATCACTTCCATGTCGAGCCGGTCTCCGGGAATCACCGGGCGCCGGAACTTCGCCTTATCGATGCCCGCGAGGTAGGGAGTTTTGCGCGAAAACTCGCCGGGCTCGAGGATCATCGCGCCGCCCAGTTGCGCCAGCGCCTCGATCATGTAGACGCCCGGCAAGACGGGGTTGTTTGGAAAGTGTCCCGCGAAGATTTGTTCGTTGTAGGTGATGTTCTTGTAGCCGCGGACGCGTACCATGTGTTCGAATTCCAGGATGCGATCCACCAGCAGCATCGGATAACGGTGCGGCAAGATGTCGAAGATCATGCGAATATCCAGTTCGGCCAAGTTACTCTCCTATGCGGACGGCACGCGAACACGACTCTGTAGCGCGCGTAACATCGAGGCGTGCAGCTCGTGTCCGCTCTTGATCGCGACGATTTCAAATTGCGGCCACGCGCCGAGCAGGGCAAAGTCCCCGATCAGGTCGAGTACCTTGTGACGCACCGCTTCGTTGCGCCAGCGCAGCTCTTGCATCGGTCCCTCGGGTGCAAAAACGAGCGCGTTCTCCAAGCTCCCGCCGCGTCCGAGCCCGCGAGCCCAGAGGGCCTCGACTTCATGCAAATACGCAAACGTGCGGGCCCTAGCGATCTCCGTTGCGTAACACTCGGGATCGATCTTGCCGTCGAAGTATTGCGTGCCGATTGGCTCTGCAAAATCCGCGAGGAAGCGCACGCGAAAACCGTCGGCTGGAAACGCTGCGAGCATTCGATCGCCGGCGTGCAGCCAGATCGGCCGGTCGAGCTCCATCACTTTACGCGGGTGCGCCTGCAGCTCGAGGCCGGCGGCGGCGATTCCTTCGACGAACTCGGCGGCGCTGCCGTCGAGCGCCGGAATTTCCGGTCCCTCGACGACGATCTCGGCGTTACTCACGCCCATCGCAAAGAGTGCCGAGAGCAGGTGCTCGGTGGTTGAGACGCTCGATTCACCAATTCCGATCACCGTCGCGCGCGACGTGTCCAGGACGTGCTCGACGGCTGCCGGGACCCGCGTCTTGCCGATCACGAACGCAATTCCGGCGCCGGCGGGCGCCGGTCGCACTTCGACCGTCGCGCGGGCGCCCGTGTGGAGGCCGATTCCCTCAAAACGAAGCGGCTCACGAAGCGTCGCCTGCGTCACGCGGCGTTACTCGACCCGACGCGAGCGCAACCGTTCCAAAGCTTCAACACGGTCGAAAAGCTTTGGCAGCTTGCGAATCATGACCTCTCGACGCAGTTCGTCGCGATGATCGTGCGCCGGGTTTCCCGAAACCGTCGCGCCGTCCGCAACGTCTTTCCAGACGCCGGATTGACCGGCGATGGTGACGCCGGATCCGACCGTAACGTGCCCTTTGAAGCCGACCTGACCGGCGACTTTGACATAATCGCCGATGACCGTAGAACCCGCGAGCCCGGTCAACGCGGCGATCACGCAGTGCTTGCCGATTCGACAGTTGTGTCCCACCTGCACGAGGTTATCGATCTTGGTTCCCGCCCCGATCCGAGTGCTGCCGGTTTGGGCCCGATCGACGCACGTGTTAGCGCCGATCTCCACGTCGTCTTCCAGCACGACGTTTCCGATTTGCGGAATTCGTTCCGATCGATCCTCGAGGAACGCCCAACCGAAGCCATCGCTGCCGATCACGCATCCGGCGTGAAGGACGACGCGATTGCCGATACGAGTTCCCGGAAAGATGCTCGCGCGCGCGTGGATCCAGACCGACTCACCGATCGAAACGTCATCGCCGATGTAGACGCCCGGTCCGATGACGGCGCCGCTCCCGATCGTCGCGCGCCTTCCGATATACGCGTGCGGACCGACGTAAACGTCGGCGGCGAGATCGGCCTCGGCCTCGACCGCGGCGCTGGGGTGGCAAAACGGACCTTGCGGCCGGCGAGGTTTTAACTCCGCTAGCAACTGCGCTAATGCGTGGCGCGCGTTCTCAACGACGAGCAACGGTTTACCGGCGGCGCCGGCGAGCGATTCCTCAACCAGAATGGCGGCGGCGGCGCTCGCAAGCGCCGCGGTCAGATACGCGTTGCTCGTCGCAAAGGTAAGCGCGTCGTCTCCGGCTTCCTCGACCGTGCTCACTCGCGCAATGCGTACGCCACCGTCACCGACGACGCGTCCGCCAACGCGCGAGGCCAACTCATCCAGCGTGCCCAGCATGCGCCCTTGCTTCCCGCGCTACGTGCCGGGCGTCGGGGTTGCTTTCTCCGTGATATTGAGCGCTTTTTCGACGTCACCGGTGATGTCGATGCCGCCGTATCCGATTCCCTCGCGCGTTAACACCAGCTTGAGCTGACGCTGTGCCGCGATCTTCCCGGCCGCGCTGCGGATCTGTTGCGAAAGCTGATCGGTGACCTTCGCGTACTTACGCTGCAACGCGAGCGCGTCGATCTGCTTTCGCGCCGAACTCTCCCTGCGCGAGCTGATCGAACGCTCTTCGACCATAAGCTGGTTTTGATACCCCTGGTACTCGGACCAATTGTTCACGATCCGCTGCACGTCCACCAGCCCGATCGGGCTGCTCGCCGCGCAAGCAGTTAGCAGCGCCCCGCAAAGTAAGATTAGAAATGCTTGTTTCACTCGTGTTGGCTTTCGATGTCCTTGATGACTTGAGAGGTAAGGTCGTAACCGCCCGCGGCAGCCCAAACGTTGACGAAAACGATGCTGAACCCTTGGTCCTTGGCGACCCGCCTAGCGTCCCGCTCGGCCTGCGCCACGATTTGCTGGTAAAGGTCGCTGCGCCGCTTCTGTAGCGCCTGGAGCTCCTTCGCCGCCGCGCCGGTGGCGCCGACGTCGGCACCGTGCAGCGCCGCGAACTGACGGTCCAGGTCGGTCTTCGTGTCGTTGTACTCCGCCACCGTCTTGCTCGCGTCGGCTTGGAACTGACTGATGAACTGCTTGTGGATCGCCGCGATCCGGCTCTGCACGTTGGGCGGAAGATTTGCCGGCAACGACGGGGGGCCAAGGCTGCGCAACTGGCTTCCCACTTGATCGCGCCGCTCCTCGAGTTTGACGCGCGTCTGCGCCGTAATCGCGCCGACCTGCGATCGAATCGCGCCGCCGGTTTGCCGGTCGAGATCGGCGCGATACGCCCGTAGGGTCGCCTCGTCGGCGTTGCGCTGAGCCCCTAGCGCAGCCGACTCCTTCGCGGCAAGCGCGGCAAGTTGCGCCTGCGCCTGTTTGCGAGCGTCGGGCTCCAGCGCGAGATTGTTGAGCTTCATCTTGACCGCTAGGCGGGTGGCCGCGTCTTGCTGGGTCAGGCGCAGCGATAAATCGGTCTCGTTCTGCTGCAGTTGCTCGGCCTTGGCTCGATATTTCTGCGCGGCTTGCGTCTGCAGCTGCTTGGCAACCGACGAGCTGGCGGCGTTATCTTGGGCGATGACGTTCTGCTGGTATGCCATCAGGTCGGCATTCGCCGCCTGCTCCGCCTGTGCTGCCTGCTGTGCCGACGCGCCGCTCATCTGCTGCGCTGCCGAAGCGCCCGAACCGCGTACGCCGGCTGCCGCTAACGCCGCCGAAACGGCTTGTTGCTCGCGCCGTGCGTAGTCGCGCTGCTTCTGCGCTAGGATCTTATTCGCGCGATCCTGCGCGGCGCGAAGCTGGCCGTTGAGCACCGCGACCTGTGCCGTGATCTGTTTTGCGCTGAGTGGAACTTGCGGTGCGACCACCTGAAGGTTGATCGCCGCGATGGCATCATCGAGTTGCGTCAGCTGCGCGTAGAGCGGATGGTGCTTGACGACGTCATCGAGCCGGATGTATCCCGTGCCGCGGATCGCCGAGGAGTGAACGTTCGGAGCGCATCCGCCGGTCGCAAGCGTCGCGCCCGCACATAAAACCGCTGCAAGCCGCGCGAGCCGACCGGCGCTATTTGGCGAGCTCATTCTGGACATCCGCCGTGATGTCCGTACCTCCAGAAATCACGTCCGCCTTGTCGACAACCAGCACGAGATTTTTCTTGCGCGCGACGGCCGACGTCGCGGAGCGCGTCTGGTCGACGAGCGGTTTGAGCAGTTGATCTTGCTTATCGGCAACCGTCTTATTGAACTGCTGCAGGATCTGCTGCTTTTCACTGCTGCTTCTGGCTTGAGCCATGCGTGCCGCGTAAACTTGGCGCTGCGTCGTCTCGAACTGGTTCATGGCGCTGTTCGCCGTCTGCACCTTCGGAACGCCGTCGAGCACCGTCTGATCGACGAAGCCGATCTCGGAAGGCGGCGGCGTCGCCACCGGTGGGGTGATCGCCTGAGGACTCGTAAAAACGGCCTCCACGTCTCTGGTGATATCCTGACCGCCGTAGATCACGATGCGCTTGTCGACGACGACCGAGAGGTTGCGTGTCGAACTCACCGCCGCGATCGCCAGCTGAGCGCGCTGCAGAAGGGGCCCGACGATCTCGCGCTGCTTGTCCTGAAGCTGCTGCTGAAACTGCAACGCAAGCTGTTGCCTCTCGGCATCGGTTTTCACATGCTTCACCTGTGCATTGAACTGCCCGTCCAGCTGCGATTTATACGACGCTAATTGCCGGTTCGCGTTCACGAAAACCGGCAGGTTGGCGACGTCCGCCTGATCGACGTAACCAACGTCCGTGAGATCGGCGGCGATCGCGCCGCTCGCCATCCACGTCGTAGCCGAGAGCGCACCGGCGAAAAGGATCGCTGAGCGGATTTTCATATCGTTTTGCTTCGTCTCCTCGAATGCTTCGGACTCAAAAACTCTGGCCGATGCCAAAGCTCGTGTGAGTACCGTTCACTCCTTTGGCAAAATCGATGCGCACCGTCCGCAAACCAAGCTGCGGAACGTCGAAGCGTACGCCGAAACCGGCGTCGCCGTAGAGCGCCCAGTCCGCGGGATACCCCGTGATGCGGTTCGTAAAGGGATCAAGCAACGGGTACGCACCGCGAATGTGATAATACAGCTCGTCGACAAACACCGCGAGGGTGATCCGCCGGTCCAGCGCAACGGGTTGTCGCAGCTCGACCTGGCCAAGATAGGCGTTCGTCGCATAAAAGACCGTGTTGTAGCCGCGCATTTGCTGATCGGAGAACGTGAAGAGCGAGCTTGGCGGAATGACGCCGGTCGAGTTGTCGGCGACCCCGTGAACGCCCAGGGTAGCGTCCTTGAGTATCGGGAAGAACTTCGCGATATCGAGCGTGGTCTGCGTGAACGAGAAGTTCGAACCAAGACCCGGATTCGATACGGTCGCCGAGAGCAGGCCGTGAATACCCTCACGCGGGTTGAACGGATCGTCGAGGGTGATCGTCTGCAGGCTCAAGCCCGACGTTACCAGGTTGTACGGGTTTCCGGTATTGACGTTGGCGATCGACGCGGCGGCGATGCCGAACGAGCCCCCGAAGTTCGTTTGACTGCCGATCGGGCTTGGCGTCGGCCCGATGAAAACGTTCGGTTGATTACCCTGGAAGAAGTATGGCGACGGCACGCTAGTATCGTAACGGATTTTCTGGCCGGTGACCGCGAGCGACAGTATCGTGTAATCGCTGAGGCGCCGTCCGATGTTGCCCGAAACGCCGTTTGAGCTCGACGTGTTGGTCGCGTCGACGTTGGAGACCAGCTGCGAGTTCGAGCTCGGATAGAGCGTGACTGGGATTGGAATCGACGAGTTGCTTGCGACCGACGTCCCCGATCCGGCGATGCTGTAAACCGGATAGAAATAGGTCGTGTGGTTAAAGAAGATCGAACCGCCGGCCGAGTACTTCATTCCCTGCGGCGTGTTGCTAAGGTAGGGCACCGAGGCCGTGAGCTGAGCGATGCCGGTCCGCGCGCCTTCCTCGAACTGGACGCCGGCGGAGTTGCCCGTGCCGTGGAGATTGTTGTCGGACAACCCCAGCGTCGCGTACAGACCCAATCCAGTCAGGCCGCCGGAGTATCCGAAACCGACCGAGGCTGAGGCCGTGCGCTGTTCGGTGACGTGCCAGACGAGCGTGACGTCCTGCGGTTTCTTCGGATCCGGGCCAGGCTTGACGTCGGGTTCCACCTTCGAGAAGAAGTTCAGTGCGTTGAGCCGCTGATAGTCGCGCTTGATAGCATCGGTGTTGAGGACCATCCCAGGCCGCTCGCGCAACTCTCGCCGGATAACGTTATCTTTGGTTCGGGTGTTGCCGGTGATCTCGACGACCGAGATTCGGGCGACGTAGATATTGTATTTGACGTCGGCTGTGCCGGCCTTCAGGTCGATCGACGACGGCACGATGCCGCCTTCAAAATTTCCGAGCTCGAGATGGAACCGGTTTTCGTAGAGCTTTTGCAGCGCCTTGTAATCGGCGTCGCGCACCGCGTCGGAGTAGATGCTGCCGGGTTTCAAGGTCAAATTCGACAGGATGTAGGGCGGCGGCAGGAGCGGATCTCCACCGATCTCGATGTTTTTGACGACCAAACCTTCTTGGACCGTGAGGGTGAGCACGCCGTTTTGGAAATTGACGTCCTTCACGTGCGTCGGCACTTGGCCGCCGAAGCCGATGCGCTCGTAGTAGTTATTGATCTTGAGCACGTCTTGCCGGAAGGTGTTGGTGTTGAAGACTTGACCCACCGAGAGGTCCATCAACGCCTGCAGCGTGTCGCTGGGAACCTTCTGATTGCCGGTGAAAAGAATTTGCGTGATCACCGGATTCTCAACGACGCGGTAGGTGATCGCGATGCCGTTAGGACGGGCGCGAACCAGCGGCGGAGCGATATCGGCGAAGTAGCCAAGCGCGTTGATGCGAACGAGATCGTCTTGGACGACCTTTGGATTGTACGGCTGCCCGGGCCGCGCCGCGACGACGGCCATGATCGTCGCCGTCGGCACGTGCAGGTTTCCGGTAACGTCGACCGAGACAATTTTCGGCGCGGCGGCGGGCCACGCCGGCGCAATGCTGAGGGCGGCTACCGCAAGGAGCGGGAGCAAAAAGCTCGCGTACCGTTTCAACTTCAACGCCCCGCACGCCCCGCGGGATCAAAGGTCATGTAAAAAAAGCGTCCTCAATCTGCTAAGAGGTGCTGACGACCTCAGCACGGCCGGCGCACGCAGGCGCATCACGCACGACTCGGCTCGCCCTGTTCCGCCCGGCTTCCCTGGGGTCCTTGCGCGCGCCAAAAGCCTGAATCTGCGTTTAATCAAAGCTTCCATCACCAGAAATAGCGCTGCAAGGTGAGACTGAACCCGCTGTTTCCAATGAGTGGCTGGGTTGCGAGGTAGCCCGTGCTAAAGCCCACCGTACTATTGGGCAGTTGCAGCAGCTTGGTGGGACCGCTGAGCAAGAAAAAGCTGAGCGTCGCCGACGTTTCGGGATTTGGCTGCACCGTTAAGCCGAACGACTGAATCTGTGGGATGCCGAAGGTAACCCCGTAGACGGCGCTAACCGCCTTGCCGAGCAACCGCGTCGCAGTAAAGCCTACATTACCATAGTAGCCGAGCGTGAGGTTGATACTCGAAAGCCCGAGCCCCTGACCCAGGGTGGTCTCCACCGGCGCCAGGAGACCCGCCGTGAACTGGGCGTTGAGGAGGTTGAAGGCCTCCTGCCCGACGGTAATGGTGCTTCGCTGCTGTAACCCGACGTTGGGGATGGGTGAGAGCGTGCCAAGCGGGGTCACGCCATTGGGCTGTTGCTGGGCGAGCATCGCTTCGCGGCTATACCCAATGCTCGTGACGAATCCCCCAAACGGCGCGATCAGTCCCAAGATCTGATCTTGAGTATAACCCGGCGGGTTGGAAGTGAGCCCGACTTTGAGCCCGGCGATCGGCCCGTCGACGTGGATTTTGATCTCGGCCGTGCCGTACGGGTTGCGCGCCCGGTCGGGATCGGGATTTACGACCGAAGTGCTCGCGACGGCGTTTAGGATCGGGATCAAGCCGTCGGCGGGGCTGAAGCGCACGCTCCCTTCCTGGACCCGGAAGGCGCGGTCGAAATAGGTCAGCGTTCCGCCGGTCGAAGTGAAGTCGCCGGCCAAGATCGGCGCGGCAAGCGTTCCCCCGACCTTCACCGAGCCCGCCACGCCGATGTCGAGGCCGGCCCCGTAACCGCTCCCGCGAACCCGCACGTTCTTCCCTGCGGTAGCGGTGAGGTTGAAGCCGATTGGAAGCGAGGCCCCGCCGAACGAGCCCGACTGCTGCGCCGCCCGTATGAATGAAGAGAAAGGAAGCGTTGCGTTACTCAGGCTCACCGCTCCCGAGAGCAGCGCTTTCGATTTCGGGAGCTTCTTGAGTGCCAACTGCGCGTCGAGCGTCCCGCTTCCCCAGGCCGGCATGTCGAACTGCGCCGCCCGTGCGACGCCCTTCACCGCGAGCGTCGCGTCGTTGGTACCGAATCCGCTTGGGAATTGTACGGCGCCCGAGCCTTGGATCGTCCCGGTGCCGAGCCGGGCGGAGGCACGATCGAGCGAAGCCGACGTATGGTTGAACGAGAGCGCCACTGCCATTTGCGTGATCGGAATCCGCTGAAGATCGCTGACGTAGGAACCGTTCGCGAGGGTGACGCGACCGACGACCGCCGGCTGGCGAATCGTTCCGGAGAGCCCGACGTGGCCGTCGATGAGGCCGCCAAGCTTCGTGTTGCTGCCGAGCGTGTCGTCGAAGATCGAGGGATCGAGCCCGATGACATCGAGATCGAAGCTGATCGGTTGATCGGGCGCGGCCAGGCGAAGCGGCGAAAGTTGGAGCGGCAGTGAACCCGCCAGCGTCGCCTCGCCGTGGGCGAACGTGGCGCCGGCATTGGAGACCACCAGTGCGTGCTGCTGGAGTTGAACCTCCCCGAAGAGCGACGCGATCGGCAGACCGTACGCCACGACGTCGCTTGCATCGAATCCGGCCAGGAAAGTCGGCGCGCGGTAGGTACCGCCGATCTTCAGCGTCGATTCAAAGGAGCCGCTCAGCGGCACTCGCACGCGCGACACATCGTAGATGACCTGCGCGAGCCGATCGGTCGCCGCGTGCACTTGGATATCGAGCGGCGCGGTGGGGCGCAGGCTGAGCGTGCCCGCGGCTGTCGCGGAGATGTCGGGCGTCCTCATCTCGGCGCTGTCGATGACGATTCGGTTGCCGGCGGTGTGGAGCGCGAGATTGGCGGTATCGAGCCTCAGCGGTCCGATCGTTCCGCCGGTAATGCGCGCGTTGCCGTGCAGGTCGATCAGCGGAAACCGGCCGCGTACCGTCGCGTCGCCGAACGCGCGGCCCGTGATCGGAAGGCCTTGCATTCCTAGCGCGGGCATCCACAGCGCGAGATCGAGATTGCTGACGTCGGCGCTGAGGTCGAAACGAGAACGAGTCAACGTCGACTGCCACCCGTTCGCCGGCGTCAGGCCGATCGATCCTCGAGCCCGGAGCATGCCTTGGCGTCCACCAACCGCAACCGCTCCCGTGATCACATCGCCTTGGCTCGACCACGTGGCTTTCGTATCGCCGATCGGCAAGTTTCGGTAGCGGAACTCGTTGATATCGATATTGCCGCTCGAGCTAACGCCGCCGCCGTGCGATGCCGCGGACAGTTTTACGCTTCCGTCTCCATCCAGCGTATCGCCGGTATCGAAGAAATTGTTGAAATCGGAGAGGTCGGCCTTGGGCGCATCGACGTCGATGGCGTTTTCACCCGGCCGCGCGATCGCCGTGAACCGGGTTGCGGTCGTTCCGACGAGCACCGCCCCGTGCCGAATTGAAACGCCGCTCGGATCGGCGGATAGCTGGGCACTGCCGTTGACGAATGGAAGACCGTTGACCTCGGCGACGGGGACGCCGACGTATCCGCTGACGTTGGGCGTCGCGCTCCGGCCCGCGATGTGAAGTTGCGCGTTGAACGAACCGTCGGTCATATAGTTGGGGAGATCGAAAGCGTGGAGCGTCGGCGCGATTCGAGCCGCCGGAACGTTTGCGTCGAGCGCGTACGCGGGTGAACCCGACGAAAGTGCGCCGATGCTTCCATCGATATGTGTGTATGCGCCGCCGAACGCTCCAAGCATTCGGCGAAGCGAAACGGCATCGCCCGCGAGGTGCACGTCGCCGTTTCCCGTCAGCGCAAACTGCGCGAGGCGTCCGCCGTTGATCGCGACGCCGCCGTCAAAGCTTGGGAGCGGCGATCCGGCGGCGAGATTTCCAGCGGCCGAAAGCGTGCCGGAACTTAGTGGAAGCCCAATGCCTCGCAGCTGCGCCGCTTTCAAGCTCTTGGCGACCAGCGAAAGCGCGTCTACTCCACCGGCGCGCGCGGGTGCGGCGAGCTGCAGCGTCCCGGCAGCGACGACATCGCCCTGCGCGGCGATCGCGGTGGCGGAATAGACGCGCAGGCGATTCCCTTCGATCGCCAGCGTCAGATTGGCACGCTCCACCGGTACGCTGCGCAAGGTCGCTCGCTGCATCGTCAGATTCGAACCAAGAACGACGATCCGTTGCGGTTCGATCGCAACACCGACCGTGCCGCCTACGCGGCCGTGCGCGGGGATCGCGCTGGTGAGGAAGGGCTGCAATCCCTCAAATGTTCCACGATACGATCCGAAAGCCGCGAAGCTCTGCGCCGAGAAATCGCCGTGACCATCGAACGTTCCCCACGGACCGTTCGCGCGCAAGCGGTTGACGGCCGCGTTCTGTAGCGTTCCGCCGAAGGCCGCATCGACGCTATCGAACCTCACGCCGGCGATGCTGGCATCGCTGCCGTTTATGGTGCCCGCGAGTGTGATCTGCTTTCCCGCGCCGCCGCCCGCAATCGACATTGCCACGGTGCGGCTGTCGATCGGCGGCATTTCGGGCAGCGGAACGCCGGGAAAGGCTCTATACGTGGGCGCGCGCATGTGCAAGCGGTTCGCAAACAGCCAGAACGCACTCGAATCGTGCGGCCGGTCGAGCAAATAACCGCCATCCAAGTCGCCGCGCGGCGTATGAAACCAGAACGGAGCGACGCGCGCGGTCCCGTTGGGATTCATTTCGAGCACTGCCGCGAGACGGTGGACGCCGAGCGCCGAGGCCGCGCTCGCCGCTACGTGAAAGAGCAAATCGTTTCCGGTCGCGCGGGCATCGACCACGATCGGTTCCTTCCCCAGCATCTCATTAAGATACGGTAGACGATCCGCCGAACCGGTGAGGTGCACAGCGAACTCCGACCGGATGTGCGCGCCCAGTTGAAGCGTTCCGTGAACTCGCACCGCGGTGCCTCCGTATCCGACCAGAATCGGCGCGAGCGCGACGACGTTGGCATGATAGGCCACGCTCGCGGCGAGCGAATCGAACGGCATCGCGCGATAGCTCGCGTGTGCCGCGTTCACTTGCGCGAGGATTAGCGGATCGTCAACCGGGCCGCGAACCGAAACGCGCAGTTTTGCCATTCCCGAGATCGGCTGATCGTGGGCAAAAGCAAACGCTCGTCGCAGGCCCGAGAGATTGCCGTCGCCCCAAACGGCTAGCTGCAGCTGCGCGCGGCCGGTCAGTTCGCCCGTAAAATCGTACGCGCCGCCGGTCATATGCAGCGGAATTCCCGCGAGTGCCGCGCGCGCGTCGCGCACGAAGAAGGCGTTGTCGACCACTTCGAGTCTCGCATCGATATGTTCCACCGGCGCGGCAAGCGTTTGCAACGCGAGACGTCCGCCGCTCACGTCGAGCCGCAATCCGACGTGGTAGTTCGGCGCGACGTTGGGAGTAACGCCGAGCGCGTAGATACGCGCCTCGAAGTTGCGAGCCTTGCCGCCGAGGATGCGGACGGCCGGCGTTTGCGCGAAATAGTTCGCCAGCGCTCGCATCGGAAAGTCGGCCGCGCGCGCGTCGTGAACGGCGAATCCCGCAAGTGCGTCGATTCGTCCATCGATCGTAAACGGCTCGCCGCGCGATTCTTCAAAGCGACCGGCAGCGCGATAGCGCGTGACCGCCGCGGTGTCGATCGTCGCGTCGGCCGTCACGCCATCGACCCGCACTTCTTTAGCGCTCGGATCGTAAGCAGTGGGCTCACGCAGTTCCAACTGCGCGTCTCTTACGCGAACCCAGAAACGAAGGGGAACGCGATTGATTCGTTGCGGCACCGACGGCGCCGCGCCGCGGGGTAAGTTCAGATTGAAGCTGCCGTCGCGAAACCGGGTGAGCGTCAGCTTGACACCGGCCACGTCGACTCCGACGAGCCCAAATCGGTGGCGACTGCCCGGGAAGAGATCGCGTAAGGAGTAGTGCACCAGGATGCGCCGAGCGGCGAGGACCGGTTCGCCTCCTCGGGCCGCGCTGACGTCGAGCAGTTCCAGCCCGTCGGAGGCTACGTGCATTGTCCCGATGCGCACCGCATAGCCGCCGGCGAGCCCAGCGCCCTCTTGCACGGCAAAATGCAGAAGCGCGTGGCGCCGTGCGACCACGAGTATGAGCGCGACCATCGCGGCCGCCAGGCCGATCGCAAAGCGTTTGCGCACGTGAAGTCTCTGCGTTTCTATACCGCTTAGCGGGGGCGGTGCCCCGCTCCGTTAAGCAGTCTCTAAACTCGGGAAGGCTCGGTTCAGCGCATTTCGTCGTCGCCTCGGGTCCGATCTAGCCTTCCCGCACGCTACAAGTCGAGGTTTTTCACGCTCTTGGCATAGTCGAAAATATACTGCTTTCGGGGCTCGACTTTGTCGCCCATGAGATCGGTGAAGATCTGTTCGGCTTCAACCGCGTCTTCGACGGTAATCTGCTTCAGACGACGGTTGCCGACCTCCATGGTCGTAACGGCCAGCTGCTCGGCATCCATTTCGCCGAGGCCCTTATATTGCTGAATCGCGAAATCTTTGCCGTCTTCGCCGACAATGGTTTTGAGCTCCGCTTCGTTAAAAGCCCACCACTGTTTCTTCCCTTTGCGGATGCCGTAAAGCGGCGGCTGTGCAATGTAGATGTGGCCGTCCTCCACGAGCGGCCGCATCTGCCGGTAAAAGAAGGTCAGTAGCAGCGTGCGAATGTGCGATCCGTCGACGTCGGCGTCGGTCATGATGATAACCTTGTCATAACGCAGCTTCTGCACGTTGAACTCGTCGCCGAAGCCGGTTCCCAGCGCCGTAATCATCGTCCGAATCTCTTCGTTGGCTAGCACCTTGTCGAGGCGCGCCTTCTCGACGTTGAGAATCTTGCCGCGCAACGGAAGAATAGCCTGGTTGTTGGGGTCACGTCCGCCTTTAGCCGTGCCGCCGGCGGAATCGCCCTCCACCAAGAAGAGCTCGCTTTCAGCCGGATTGGCGTTCTTGCAGTCGACGAGTTTACCCGGCAGTCCCGAACCTTCCAGCGCATTTTTGCGCCGCGAGAGATCGCGAGCTTTCTTCGCCGCGTCGCGCGCGCGCTGGGCCTGCATGCACTTGTCGACGATGGCGCGCGCGTACTTGGGGTTCTCCTCCAAGAAGAAGTCGAGCCGTTCAGAAACGAGCCCGGCGACGATGCTGCGCACCCTAGCGTTGCCAAGTTTCGTTTTCGTTTGACCCTCGAACTGAGGGTCTTGCAGTTTCACCGAGACCACGGCGGTGAGTCCTTCGACGATGTCGTCGGTTGAGAGCGAGTTGTCGGCCTCCTTGAGCGTACCCCGCTTTCGCGCGTAGGAGTTTATCGCATTGGTCAGCGCCTGGCGGAAGCCTTGAAGGTGCATGCCGCCTTCGATCGTTCCGATGTTGTTGGCGTATGAATAGATCTGATCGGCATAGGCTCCGGTATACTGCATCGCCACCTCGACGTCGACGCCGTCGCGTTCTGCGTGCGTGGAAATGATTGGATGCAGCGGATCTTTCTTTTCATTCAGCCATTCGACGAAGGAGACGATCCCGCCGTCGAACGTGTACGTCCGCTCGCGCACCGTTTCGCCGCGCTCGTCGCGCAGCACAACCGAGAGGCCGCGATTGAGAAACGCCAGCTCGCGCAACCGCTTCTGTAAGATGTCCCAGTGAAACTCCGAGACCTCGAACACGTCGGGATCCGGCTTGAACCACTGCAACGTACCGGTCCCTTCCGTTTTGCCGATCTTCTTGAGCTTCTGCACGGTGATGCCCCGTGCGAACTTCATCTGCCAGACGAATCCGTCGCGCTTCACCTCGGTGATCATCCACTCCGACAGCGCGTTGACGACGGATATTCCGACGCCGTGAAGACCGCCCGAGACCTTGTATCCGCCTTTGCCGAACTTCGCGCCGGCGTGAAGAATCGTCATCACGACCTCGACTGCCGGCAGCTTCTCCTCGGCGTGAATATCAATCGGAATTCCTCGCCCGTCGTCCTCGGTCGAACAGGAGCCATCTTTGTACAGCGTCACTTTGACGTTGCGCGCGTATCCCGCCATCGCTTCGTCGACCGCGTTGTCAACGGCCTCGTACACGAGCTGATGCAGACCGCGCTCCGCGGTGTTGCCGATATACATGCCCGGGCGCTTGCGCACGGCCTCCAGCCCGCGTAAGACCTCAATTTGTTCGCCAGTATAATTCGTTGACATTACTCTCTTCGTTTTTGACTCTTGACGGCGCCGCCTTCGGGCGCCGGCTTTCCGTAGAGCATCTCGTGCAGCTCGTCGCCCAAGATTCCTCGGACGGTTGCAGGCATGATCTCCTCCGGCGGAAGTTTGCTTTGCAAAAGGACGTAAGCACTCGCGACGACCCGTTCGCTCCTGTCGCGCGAGAGTTGCTTCGCAGCCCGCGCGTGCGCGAGTTTCCCCCACCAGTGCTTAAGCAGCCCGGTGCGGATGCGCTCGTACTCTTCTAGCTGTAACCCCTTAACCAGGCTAGCCGTTCCGCCATAACCGAGCCAGGGCGCCTCGAACAGCAGCCGGGCGGTCGCTTCAGCGCGGGCACTGGCGCGCTTCGCGGCGCAGGCAGCGCACCATTCTCCCGGCGTCGCGACCTCGAGCGCTCCGCACGCCGCGCACT
This sequence comes from Candidatus Acidiferrales bacterium, assembly GCA_035484815.1. Lineage (GTDB taxonomy): Bacteria > Vulcanimicrobiota > Vulcanimicrobiia > Vulcanimicrobiales > Vulcanimicrobiaceae > Cybelea. The sequence goes on along the minus strand of DATHOO010000178.1, from coordinate 7,285 downwards.
CGTTCCAGCCGGCCTCACGGCGCGAATGCTGACGCGCTTCGACGTCTTGGCGGAAGCGCGTTAGCGCCGCAGCCGGCGATAGCGTCGCGGGCCGCTCGGCTGCGGGGCGCCGGCTACGCGCCCGCGCTCGGGTCGCCGGCGGCCCGGAAAGTTCAGGAACTCTGCCGACTCGGAAGCGCAGCCGGTCGACGCCGGCTTTCGGGAGCCGCGCGGCGACCGCGCGGCGCACGTGGTCGCCCAAGAAGCTCAGCTGGTTGCTCCAAGCGCTCGAGCGGGTGATGACCAGCAGTGTGCCCTCCACGATTCGGGAGGGGTGCGAGTTGCGCGCGACCTCCGCCCCGACGATCTCCGGCCAGCCGGCTTCGAGCAGCGCCAGCGGATCGCGGGGCCGGTTCTCCGGCGTCCATCCGGCAAGCGCTGCGGCTAGCTTGCGCATGCGACCTCCACCTGCACCTGCGCGTCAACAACGCGCGCGAGATGCGCACCCGCCGGCAGTCCGACCGGCAGGTGCGTTGCGGTGATGAAGGCTTGCTCGTACTCCCCTATTTCACTCAGGAACGCCGCGGCGCGCTCTTCGTCGAGCTCCGAGAGAACGTCGTCGAGCAACAGCAACGGCGCTTCACTCGAACGCTCGCGGATGACGCGGTACTCGGCGATCTTCAGCGCCAGCACCGCCGTCCGTTGTTGTCCTTGCGAACCATATGCCGCGAGCGACACACCATCGAGCGTCAAAGCGATGTCGTCGCGATGCGGACCGGCGATCGCGTTCTTGCGCAGACGCTCTGCGTCGGCGCACTGCCGCAGGCGAGCTTCAAACGCCGCCGTCACGGCTTGTGGAGTCGGCTCTTCGAACGCAACGTTCGGATCGTACCGCAACTCGAACTGCTCGGAGGCCGCAAAACGCGTGTGGGCGCGACCGGCGTTTAGAGCCAGCGCACGGACGAGCGCGTCGCGCGCCAGCATGATCCGCGTGCCGGCGTCGATCAGCGTTCGGTCGTAAGCGGCCACCAGCTCGTCGTCGAGATCGATTGCGCCGCGTAGCAGCGCGTTCTTCTGCTGTATTGCCTTACGATACCGCGCGAGCTCGTAGTAGTATTGCGGATCGGTCTGTGAAAGCGCGATGTTTAAAAATGCGCGCCGCCCGCTGGGTGTGCCGGTTGTGAGCTGGAGGTCGGCCGGAACGAACGTAACGACACGCATCCGCCCGAGATAGCTGGCGTACCGCACGCCGGTGCCGTTAACGGTGTAGCTCTTGCGTGTGCCGCGGCTCGATCGTTCGATCGTGCAGACGAGTTCGACCGCGCCCGCATTTATCGCAGCTTGGCCGTAGAGAATCGCGCGCTCGTAATCCTGGCGTACGGTGTCGCCTTCGCGAGCGGTGCGAAACGACTTGCCCGTACCGAGCATCGCGATCCCTTCGAGCAGATTGCTTTTCCCTTGGGCATTCGCACCAAGGAGAACGTTCAGCCCCGCGGTGGGTTCTAGGTCCAGCTCGGCGTAGTTTCGGAAGTTTGAGAGCGTCAACCGCCGCAGCAGCACATCATTGCCGCAGCGGCATGAGGACGTAGAGCTGTTGCCCGCTGTCGAGCGGCTCGAGCGGCCTGATCGCCGCCGGCGAGAGCGGTCCGAGGAACTCGATGACCGTCTTTTCGCTCTTCACGTGGTTAAGGATCTCGACCAGATAGCGAGCGTTGAAGGCGATTGTCAGGTCCTCGCCGGTCTGCTCGACTTCAAGCTCCTCGTAGGCATTGCCGGAGACGTCGGAACTGGCAGTTACTATGAGCGTCTGATTGGCGACTGCGAGTTTAACCATGCTCGCGCGATCGCCCGCGACAAGCTCCGCCCGCCGTAAGCTGCCGATCAAAAGCGGCGTGCTCACCGTGATGGTCCGGTCGAATTTGGCGGGGATCACCTGCTGGTAGTTGGGGTATTGCCCGTCTACCAGGCGAACCGTGATCGCGACGTCGCCGCAAACCATCTGCAGCTGATTGCTCTGCGCTCCCAAAGCGCTCACAGAAATCTGCTCGCCGCTGCCCAGATTGCGCGCCACCTCGGCAAGGGCTCGCGAGGGCACGATAAACTTCTCATTCGCGCCGGAGCCATTTTCGAGGGTCGTAACGAACTTCGCGAGCCGGTATCCGTCGGTCGCGACCATGGTTAGGGCGCTGCCTTCCACCTCGAGCAAGGTGCCCATTAAGACGGCTCCGCGGGCCTCCTCGCTCGAGGCCGCAAAAATCGTCGCATCAATGCCGTCGCGGAAGCGCTTCCCAGTGATCGAAAACTGCGAGCCGCGCGTCGCCGCCGGCAGCGGCGGATACTCGTCGGCGGGTAAGGCGTGAAGGTCGTAGTTGCTGCGTTCGTACTTGACGCTCGCACGCGTGGGGGTGCCGGTAAGCTCGAGCGTGCCGGGCGCGAGATTTGCCAAAAAACTCGCAAAGAGCTTCGCCGGGATCGTCACCGAGCCGGTTTCTACTACCTGCGCCGGAAAGGCGTGCTCGAGGGTGAGCTCGAGATCGGTCGCACGCACCGCGATCTTCTCGCCATCGGCTTGCAGCAGGACGTTAGAGAGGATCGGCACGGTCGTGTGCGCGTTAACGACCTTACTGGCCGCTCCAACGGCCGCGGTGATATCCTTTGTGGCGCAGGTGAATCTCATCGTTTCCACCGTTGGTCGTGAGCGTGCGTTTTCCTAGTTAGATAAGAACAAGAGTCGCAGTAGTAGTAGGGCGGTGCATTCTGCGGAAAAGTCGGTTTTTGCTTGTGCTGGGCAGACGTTTGCGCTTTGGATAAGCTGTGGACGGGCGGCTGGTGGGGATACACCTTTCCACGGCCGAGCTGGGAGCGGCGGCTTATCCATCGCCGGAAGGCTGACCCTTGTGCGCAGATTGTTCAGGGATTCTGGCACATCGCGATCAGCTGCCGAATTTTGTTGCGGTAAGCTTCATCGCGCTGCATCTGCTCTTTGATCTTGTCCCGCGCGTACATAACCGTCGTGTGGTCCTTCTTGCCGAAGTCGCGGGCGATCTGCGGTAACGAATAGTTCGTCAACTCAGTCGCGATATACATCGCAATTTGCCGCGGTGCGGCCAGGCGCTGGTCGCGGCGTCCGTTGTCCATCTCCTTTACCGTTAAGCCATGGGCACCGGCGACGGTCTCTTTGATCTTGGAGATGGTAATGCGGTGCAACGGCGCCTGTGCGACCGCGCTTTTGAGCACGTCGGCCGCGAGATCGGTCGTGATCGGCGCTTTCGTCAGCGAAGCATAGGCAACCACCCGGATCAGCGCCCCTTCGAGTTCGCGGATGTTCGATGGGATGACCTTCGCGATGAACGACGTAACTTCGTCGGGAACCGGAATGTTCTCACTGCCGGCCTTCTTGCGCAGAATCGCTTCGCGCGTCTCCAAGTCGGGTGCCTGGATGTCCGTGAGCAAGCCCCATTCAAAGCGCGAGCGCAACCGGGCCTCGAGCGTTTGTATCTCCTTGGGCGGTCGATCCGAAGAGATGATGAGCTGCCGGCCCGATTCGTGCAGCGCGTTAAACGTGTGAAAGAACTCTTCTTGCGTCGTCTCTTTGCCGGCGAGAAACTGAATGTCGTCAATCAGTAGGACGTCGACTTGGCGATACCGGTTGCGGAACTCCGGCGTCCGGTTGTTCTGGAGCGCGATGATAAACTCGTTGGTGAACTTCTCGCAGGTGGCGTAGACGACGTTTGCGGCGAGGTTATCCTGAATGACGCGATGCCCGATCGCATGCATGAGATGCGTCTTACCCAGACCAACGCCGCCGTAGAGGAAGAGCGGATTGTAGGCATGCGCGGGGGCCCCGGCGACCGCCTGAGCCGCAGCGTGGGCGAAGCGGTTAGAGTTGCCGACGACAAACTCTTCGAAAGTGTAACGTGTATTAAGATTGGCGGTCCGGAACTCCTCAAGCGGACGCGGCGCCGAGCCTGGTGAGGTGCGCGCGCCCTCGCCGGCCTCGGCGACGGAAAGCCGCAACTCGACACTCGTGCCGAAGAGCTCGCTCAACACACCGATCATCTGAGCCCGTAGCTTGCTTCCTACCCAGTCCTGTGCAAACTTGCTATGGACCGCCAGGTGAAGCTCGTTGCCGTGAAAGGAGATGAATCGGATCGGCTTGATCCACATCTCAAAGACCGGCTTAGAAAAGGTACGTTCTAAGGTGGCAAGCGCGGACTGCCAAAGCTCGTTGGAGATGTCGGAGTTGATCGCAAGCCCCATACCGTACCGTCCTCGTTCAATCTCTCGCTAGCATTTGCACTGCGCATCCGCCCTTTTTTGTACGAGATTCGGGCTGCGCATCTCCCCCATGAGGGCGCAACCACTTGGCTTAATGAATCCTTGCTCCTGCGGATTTTATGCACGAAGTTATACACTTATCCACAGGTCGGCTGGAACGGCTTTTCGGGGATTTTTCCGATTTATGAACGATTCTGACGGGACCCCGCCAAAAGCCGGAATTGCTCAGCGGCATAAGGCTCCCAAGCGGTCAAAAAGGGCTCAATTAGTGTTCTTCTCCACAAGCCAATCCACAGGTGTGGAGAGGTGGGGTGGTCCACTTGATCGGAAGCGCTTGGTCGGCCAAGCGGTCTACTCGCTCCGTGCTAACATAAGGCGTGAGCCCAAGGGCGACATATCAGTATGAGGTGTTTGTCGAAGTCGAGTCACTTCCAGGGGAATTTTACTCCTACATTCGCCTTTGCTGGGACCGAGAGGGCAGGGAGGTGACCCGCTGCATGGCCTCCTTCGAGATCGAAGTGGCGGGGCGAGTCTACCAACCAGTGAGGTACGACACGGGTGATGGTGGGTTCCACAGGCACCACGCAGGCTTCCCGGGGCCAAGCGAGGAGCGAACCTTCTTGCCAAACGTACCGCCAAACGAAAGGCCCGCTTATGCCGCCGCAGACATCAAGCGGAACCGCGAAGCCTGGATGCGATTAGTCCTAGAGAACGTAAGATTACCAATCGAGGAGCTAGCAGATGAAGAAAGAGATTAGGACTCGGATTGTCGAGCCGGACGAGGCGGTAGATGCTGCCTTCGCCCTTCTTTCTAGCATCCTCGAAAACCCCGAAATGTTCCCCGATGAATATGATGGGGCTACGTTTCGTGTCATGGAAAGTGTCGAGTCGGACTCGCCGAACCATAAAGAATACTCTTTTGAAGTCAGGCTTCGCGAGTCGCGCGGAACATTGTCGCCGCTTCCTGAGATGTCTCGCCTTTTGGTTGACGCCTAGGCCGCTAGGCCACCCCGCATAAAGTCCGGCAGGCTCGCGAAGTCCGCTAACGTCGACGATCCGTAACGCCATGCGCTATTGCGGGCGTCGATTTGAGCGTAGCGTGACGGAGCACGAAGTTATAGTGCATGACGTAAATCGTGAGCGAGCGGTGTAGGTTTTGCGCTTTCTTCGAGAACGCATTAGTTAGGCGCGTGAATCGGCGCATGGACATACGCATATTAACGTTCTGGCGCTCGACGAAGGACGTAGAGATATGCGTCGGATCGGGAGTGCTAAAACCGGAGTGCGGCGCATTTCCTTGACGACCAAGGGGCTATACCTGCGTTCGTCTTCCTGCGAATCCTCATAGCCAAAGACCTTGACTTCGGTCCCGTAATCGGCGCGGTGTTTGAACGACCGCTTGACGCTCTCTTTGTAAATACCGAGCCCGTCGGTCGAAATTTGGACGTATGACTTGATTCGGCTCGCCAGGTCGCGCATGAAGCGGTACGCGTCCCGCTGCGTTCTCTTTCCGAGAAGCCAGGGCACGATTAACTTAGTGTCCTGCGTCCATGCCGATCCAAGTCCACAGGTCGCCATAATCGCTATGGTCACCTGATGCTTCATAAGCGCGCAGATCGGCGCTTTCTTGAGCTTAACCCTGAAACCCACCGGAAAGTCGAGGCTCAGGCATTCCGGTTCGCTGGTGCGTTTCTCATGCCAGAGACAACGTTTCGTCAATCGGTTCCCTATGTGTCTCTTGATACGCTGCTAATGATAAAGCCGGAGTGGAACCTCTCGGTTGCCGCCATGCTGCATCGAGCACAGGATTTGCGAATAGTGGATGGCTCAATTACACAAAACCTTTGGATTAACCTGACGCGTCGTGGCTGGAAGAATAAAGAACCACTTGAGGAAAGCATCGCCCCCGAAGAACCCAAACTGTTGGGCAACGCTTTGATCGCAATACAGTCGTCATTAGGGGTCGGCGCGCTGTCCAAACTTGTTGGATTGTCGCCTCAAGACTATGAGCGCTTTGCGGGCCTTCAGAAAAACGCGCTTTGCGTCAGCACTATTCGCGAGTTTAATCCCGTCAGACGAACCGAACAAAGGGAAACAAAGCTTGCCTATGAGGGGTGGCCGAGCGGCTTAAGGCGCCCAAGTTAGGTTCGAGCGGGGACTCCGGTCAAGGTGCGCCCCGTAGGTCCGAATCCCACCCTTCCAACATTTTAGAACTAGCTGGTCGCGGGAGTCGAGCCCTCTTCGCAAAGAGAGATTCAATGCTAGCGCCGCCGTTCCGTAAAATGAGGGTCCCGCTCTCCCAATGGAGACCTATCTCATCTAACCCATCACGGCGAATGAGCCAATCGTAATTCTTTAGGGCGATCTCGGTTTCGCGATTCATGGCGCTTTCTTTCCCCATCGAGCCGCGGCGGCGTTCCGGGCGCTCTCCTTGCGTTGCTCCGGCGTCATGGTTTGAAGGCGTTTCTTCCCACCCTTGAGACCGCCACGGCGGCCTAGCTCGACCGCTAGGGGGTCCTTCCGGTCTGGCGGTACGATCCGCGGCTCCTCGCCTGTCAGTTGGGCAAGGATCAAGTGAGCCGCTTGAATCGGATCGCTGGGGGGCTTGCGAGAGCGCTTTGGCATAGCCTCATGATACCATGAGGTGGCAATGTGGTTCTTTGCGCTTATAGCCCTCGTGCTGTTGCTCGTAGGTTACAAGTGGTTTCGAGTCTACCAACTCATGCTGAGCCGGGAACCAACGCCGCCGTCGGTCTGGACCGCCATCATTTGGCCGAGAACCGTTGTGCTTCTACTTTTTGGGGCGATCCTCGTTTGGGCTGCGACGGACTGGCTATTTCACCGCTAGATTTGTTAGCGCCCGGAACAATGGCGGCCCCATTGCGCTTGGTTCGCCTAGCGGGTCGGCTAGCCAGAATGACCTAACCTAAAAACGCCCGATGCCAGAAGAGCAAGCCTTTGTTCAGTGGGTTCAACGCCAAAAGCTTTACAAGTGGTTTAACCCTCCGGCCGTTCCCATTGCTGACCA
>DATHOO010000177.1:0-21406 GCA_035484815.1 Candidatus Acidiferrales bacterium | reverse complement strand
CATCGGCCGGGATTGCCCGATCGGTAGCCGCTGGGTTCGGGCGCGCAAACAGGGGCAAGGGCTCCGTACAGACGACCGGAACGCGATCGACCCGGCATGCCTGCTGCGTGAGACGATCGATCCGCCACGTCGCTTTTCCGGCCTTAACGTAGTGATAGCGCAACACCGTTTGGAAGATGAGCGCCATTGCGATCAGGATAATCAGGGTTAAGAGTATCTTTTTGATGCTCCGAGCGTACCACGGGCAGGCGGGTACGCCTACCTACGCCGGGTCTACACTTGCTCGCACGCCTTCGCCCGTGGCCGACCCCTGGCGGGAACTCACAACAAGGCAATTGCCAAGCCCTTCAACCCGGCGTGGGCGAGATCGCCGTCGCCTATCCGGTGGCCGTAATGCGCGACCAGCGCGGCGTGGTAGACGGCTCGATACCGCGCGAGGCGTAAGGCCACTTCATCAACGGCGCCGTATGTCTCAAAAAAATGCGGCCGCGCGCCGGGCGGGATCAGGCTGAAGAGGATGGTCAGGTCGGCTGCCGGCTCACCGAAGTGCACGTCGCCCCAGTCGATGATGGCGGTCGCTCGGATTTGTTCGTCGACCAGGATGTGGCGCGCGTAGAGATCGCCGTGGGTCAGCGTCAGGTCGCCGCGTCGTGGAGCGATCGGTGCTAACGATTCGGCAAATCGAACGATCGCTGCAGCGTTGTCTAATGCGCCAATCTCTTCCAGATAATCGAGGCGCTGCCGCAACTTCTCCAGCGTTCGTACGTAATCGAAGCGCCCGATCTCGTCCGGCGGCAGACCCACCCCAATGAGCGGCGCGCACTCAATCGAATGCAGCGTGCGAAGAAAGCGACCGAGTGTGGCGGCAAGTTCGGCGTAGCATCCGTCATCGGGGCGCACCGAGGAAAGCGTGACGCCGCCGAGCATTGCATAGCCGGCGAAGTGCCAAGGATACTCAGCCGAAGGCGTACCGACCAGCGTGGGTGCCGAGATCGGCAGCGGAAGGCGGGCAGCAATGAGCGGCAGCACGCGCATTTCCGTTTCGATTGACTTTGCCGATACGTTCCGTCGCGGAAAGCGAAAGACGTATGCGCCGTTAACGATGAAGGCAACGTTGTCCCAACCCTCGCCGATCCGCTCTACGTCGAACGGCGCAAGCTGCGGAAATTGTTGCGCGATCAAGCCGGCCGCGCGTTCTTCGCTCAACTCGATGTCGGCGACCCAAGGATCAGGCGCGCTCTGCGTGCGCGTCAAAGGGGCCTTACGCGCAGCGCTAGACTGATACGGGGGCCCACGGGGGTGCGTGTTTTGGGAATCCCATGATCGTAGTGGAGCTGCGTCTCATAGCTCATGAGCAGAAGGCTGCCGCCTTCGAGATCGAGGTCGAGGATGCGCCGCGGCCGGCTCTTGCTACGAATTGTCATAAGCCGCGTCGCGCCGAGCGAAAGTAAGGCAATCGGAAATCCCTTGACGATCTCGTAGAGATGATCGTTGTGCGCAGCGACGCTATCGTGGCCGTCGCGGTAGAAGTTGAGCCCGGCGCTGTTAAACGGCGCGCCGGTGGCCGCCGAAGCGAGCGCTGCGGCCTCGGCGACGGCCGGCGGAAGATGCTCGTCGTCGAGGCGGTAGCGCGCTACCAATCGCGGCACGTCAACATCGCGGTCGTACATGCGCCGGCGCTCGTGCTGCCAGGTGGCGGCGTCGCGAAGCGCTTCGAACCAAACGTGTGCCATTGGTGAGTCGACGAACGCGGGCGTATAGACGATCGTGCCGGTTTCATCCTCGACCAACGTGCGTTGCCCCGCACCAAAGAAACCGAGTTGCGTCAGGGGTAGAGGCCGCGGAGCTTGGTCGCCTCGGCGACTCGCGCTACCGCGACGCAGTATGCTCCTTTGCGCATCGAAACGTCGTGGCGTTTCGCTTGCTCGTAGGTTTCGCGAAACGCGCGGGTCATCTTGCGCTTGAGTCGCTCGTTGATCTCGTCTTCTTCCCAGAAGTTTGCCTGTAGATCTTGCACCCACTCGAAGTAGGAGACGGTGACGCCGCCGGCATTCGCCAGGATGTCGGGCAATACCATGATGCCGCGCTCGAAGAGGATATCGTCGGCATCGGGCATCGTTGGACCGTTTGCCGCTTCAGCGACGATCTTCGCGCGAATGCGCGGAGCGTTTTCGCGGGTGATCACTTTTTCCAGCGCCGCCGGCACGAGCACGTCGCAATCGAACTCCAGCACCTCTTTGTTATCGATGCGTTCGCCCCCGGTAAACCCAACGACCGAACCCGTCTCGGATTTGTGCGCAATCAAACCTTTTATATCCAGGCCGCCTTCGTTCGCGACGCCTCCCAGCGAGTCGGATACCGCAACCACGTGATAGCCGCGTTCCGCCATGAGCTGGGCTGCATACATGCCGGCATTGCCGAACCCTTGAATTGCAACCCTTGCGCCTTCGATGGTCTTGCCGGTAATCTCCATCGCCTCGTCGACGACGTACATGCAACCGCGCGCCGTCGCCTTGTCGCGTCCGGCCGATCCGCCGATTGAGACCGGCTTGCCGGTCACGACTCCTGGAATCGAATAGCCGTGCTGCATCGAGAACGTGTCCATGATCCATGCCATGATCTGCGGCGTGGTGTAAACGTCGGGAGCGGGAATATCTTTCTCGGGACCGATGATGATCGAGATCTCGGTGGTGAAGCGCCGGGTCAGGTTCTCGAGCTCCTGCAGCGACATCTCCTTAGGATTGCAGATCACGCCGCCTTTTGCGCCGCCAAACGGGATGTTGACGAGCGCGCACTTCCACGTCATCCACATCGCGAGCGCCTTGACTTCGTCGAGCGTAACGTCGGGGTGAAAGCGGATGCCGCCTTTCCCCGGGCCGCGCGAGAGGTTGTGCTGCACGCGGTATCCGGTGAAAATGCGAAAGCCCCCGTTGTCCATCCGGGTGGGGACCGAGACTTCGAGCACGCGCTTGGGCGCGCGCAGATAACCGTGAAGCGATTCGTTGAGACCGATGAGCAGCCCGACCTCGTCGAGCTGCCGTTGCGCCATCTCCCAAACGTTATCGCGGGACTGAACTGCGGAAAGATCTTGCGCCATCGTACTTTCTACCTAGTGGGGAGGTCTACCGTACATACTGGCCCGATATGCCGGCAGGTGGGGGTTCTTCCAATGCGAGCCGTCTTCGAAGGTAATCTTCAGCGGCACGCACTTCGCGTAGCTTGTCTGAAGCGGGAAGACATTTGGACTGAGGCCAAACTTGTGCTTGATCTCCGCGCCGGGTGAAAACGTCCCAACATCTTTCACCTCCGCGACGAGCTCGCCGCGGACGATCAATCCAAACTCGATCTGCTTCGCCACGACGTTGGTCATGTTCACGTAATCGATGCCAAGGGTCGGGTCATTTTCCACGGGACGTTGGTAGTAGCTTGGACCATACACGGACGGCCACCCCCAGTACCCGCCATATGCCCCCCCGTAGGGCCAGTAACCCGGCGTATACCCCGACCAGTTGTACGAAACGTTGCGTTGCGGGCTGCAATTACTGACTTTGATAGGGTGCGGCGTCTGTACTTGGGCGGCCATCGACATGGCAACCTGCGAACTCTGCGCAGAAGTAAGCGCCGGCAAGCCTGCCATCACGCAGAGCGTCGTTACGCCCAGCGAAAAGCCAACGGTCTTCATTAAGTCGATCTCCTTGTAAGATAAAATGCCGATCTAAACTACCGCGAACTTCTGCAAGCGAAAGGGCGGCGCCTTGGCGCCGCCCTTTTTATCCCAGGACTAGATGGATGTCAGTGCGGAGGCCGCCCGCGCGCGCCGCCTCCGCCGGACGAGTGCGGTGCGGAGTAGCCGCCGCCGCCGCGCGAGTAGGACGGTGCGCCGCCTCCCCGATAGTACGATCCTGACGATGGATAGGAACCGCGCGAGTAGGACGGGTACGACGGCCGTGAATACGACGGATACTCACCGCGAGAATACGACGGATACCCACCGCGCGAGTTCGACGGATATTCGCCACGCGAGTACGACGGATGCTCACCGCGAGAATACGACGGTTCCGAACCGCGCGAGTACGAGTTTTCGTACGGATTGCGCGAGTGCGAGCCTTCGTACGATTCGCCGCGCGCAGCAGAGAAGCGGCCCCATGAATCGGAGGGCGCCCGCCCACCTTCACTCGGCGCCGGCAAATCGCCCTCGCGTGCACCCCTGCCGGAGGTCGCGCCCCCCGAACCGGCCGGGAACGCGGCCGCTCGAGACTCGCCGCGCGCTTCGTTGAAGCGATCCCACGGTGCAGACGGCCCGAGCTCGTTGCGCATACCTTCGACTTGGCGTGACGGTGCGGAGCCTTCACGCATCGGCGCATTGTTCTGGCGCATCGGCGCGCTGTTCTCACGCATCGACGCGCTGTTCTCACGCATCGGCGCGGCGTTCACCCGCGCCGCAGGTGCCGCGTTCTCGCGAGTCACCGGCGCGTTCTCAGGATGACGGGCTTCGACCTGATTCCCACGCGGCTCGAAACCGTTCGCACGCGGTATGGCTGAGTTCGCGCGCGTAACCGGCGAACTCCGTCGCGCTTCGAATGCATTCGCACGCGTCTCCGGGAGATTCGCATGCGTTACCGGTGAACTCACATGAGGTCTTGTGGCGTTCGAGCGAGTTGCAGGAGCACTGGCGATGCGGGCTGCTGCATGTGCGGGGGCATGCCCGGTGAGCCCGTCGTGAATCGCCCGAGCGACCACCTTTTGCTGCTGTGCGAACGGAGTCCGCGCGGTGAGCGTCCTATCCGATGCGAAGCGCGTCGAGTTGAAAGCCTTCGAGAATCTCACCGGCGCGCGCACGGTACCATGCGAGAACGACAGGTTGTCGCGCGTCGGTTTGACCGGCAGCGCGCCGTGAATCGTTCCGAAACGGCGTCCGAGGTCACGGCTGGTCACTGCAACGGTGTGCCCGTGAACCGTTCCGTGACGGAAGTGGCGCATGGTGGTCGCGGTCGCGCCGCCGTGGCGGAAGTTACGGTAGATGTTGGTGACGTTCCGGATGTTGGTGATGTTCGTAATGTTGGTGGCAAAGCCCAGCGGGTAGCCGAAACCAAACCCAAAGCCAAAGCTAGGCCACCAGGGGTAGAACGGTTGGAAGGGCGCGATTGGCACCCAACCGATGTATGGATAGCCGCCAGGGCCCGGGCCCGGGCCGAAGCCGCCTGGTCCCGGGGGATTGCTAAACCCAGGGCCGCTGGGGCTTGGGCCACCTTCGCCGTACGGGGCAGGGGCACCCGAATTGGACGGGGCTGCCGGACCCTGGGCAACGGCGTTCTCGGCGGGAGCAGGGGCAGACGGAGCGCTGAACGTGCCTGGCGCGTAGCCGTAGTTTCCGGGACAGTTAACGTCGGCGACATTTCCGGTATCGAATCCAAAGAAGCCTACAAGCGCCGGCGACCATGCCGGCGTCGCGCCAACCGCCGGCGGCAACCACGCCCAACCGGATCCACCGCAGCTGCAGTAGTACCAGTTGCCGTAGTGATACGGCGCCCAGCCCCACGCTTCGTCGCCGATCCATGTCCAACCGTAGCGGTCTTCCCAAGTCCAGGAACCGTTCCGATAAGGCACCCAGCCGGCGGGCTCGTTTGGCATCCATGACTGACCGTAACCTGCGACGGATTGCCAGTGGCCGTAGGCGCCCAGGTCGTCGTAACCGGCAAGGCTAGGATTCAAGTAGGGGCTGGCGTTCAGCGCGGCGAGCATCGTTTTGTCGCGCTCCGCGTTGAAGTCATCGAACGAATCGAATGCGACTCCGGGAGCATCGCTGACCGATGGGTCGGATGCCGAGCCACGCGCGATTAGCGTGCTGCCGGTACCGAGCGTGTAAGTGCGCTGCGGCGTGACCACTTCGGCGCCACCGCGGCGTGTGGTGACCCAGCTCGAGCCATCCACTGCGATCGAAATCCGAATATCGCCGGTTTGGTGCGCGCGAACGCTGACCGACGGCGTGTCGATCTGCATCGTTTGACCGTCGTGCACCATTCCGACTTCGACGGTGCCGCCGGCAAGCTGCACCTTCCGATCGCTGCGGCCGTCGCTGACGATGCGAGCCTGGACTCCCCCTCCGAGCCGAACGGCGGTATAGCCGTCGAATTGCAGCTCGGCGCGCGACATCTTCCCGGTTGAGATAAAGTCGCCCGGAAGTAACGGCGCGTTGCGTACCGCGTTCGTCTGCACATGGCTATCGCCACGCTGGACGACCGCCGAGCCTACGACGACGCTTACCCGGACGACGCCCGGTCCGTTTTTATCCGGTGCCGGCGCGCGTTCGACCGGATTCCGAAGCGCATTCACCTCGACCGGAGTTCGGAGCGCACTCACAAGGATCACTCCAAGGAGCGCCATCGCGGAAATGATGCTCACGGTAACCACAGTGATGATCGACTTAGTACTCATTGCCGTATCCCCCTCAGCTTTATTGAAGCCGAATTCCGCCTGAGCAAGCATCGAACGCGATTAGCCTACCATTAAGCCGAAGTGAGAAAGCGATTAAGCCAATCGATGCTGGTGCGAGGAATCAAAAAGGGCGGTGCTTTTTTCGCGCCGCCCTTCTCTTCCCAGGATTGACGTTTGCTAGTGTGGAGGCCGTCCGCGTCCGCCGCCGCCACCTCCGCCGCCTCCGCCGCCTGAGGCGTGAGGAGCCGAGTAGCCGCCGCCACCGCCGCCGCGCGAGTAGGACGGCGCACCGCCACCTCCGCGATAGTACGATCCCGGCGACTGATACGACGGTCGCGAGTACGAGGGATACGAACCGCGTGAGTACGACGGATACGAGCCGCGTGAGTACGACGGTTCGGAACTCCGCGCGTACGACGGCATAGAACCGCGTGAGTACGACGGCGTAGAGCCGCGCGAGTACGAGCTACCGTACGAACCGCGTGCTGCAGCTCCTCGATACCCATAGGCTGCAGAGGACGAGTAACTGCCACGATCGTGCGAGAAGCGGCCCCACGAATCCGAGGGAGCCGAATCAGCCCGGCCCGGATTTCCTTGCATACGGCCCTGGTTCGATTCCATCCGCCCCGAGTTCGATTGCATACGGCCCGAGTTCGATTGCGTACGGCCCGAGTTCGATTGCGTACGGCCCGAGTTGAGCGAGCTTCGATCAGAACGCGCGCCCATCGTGTCGCCGCGACCTTGCAGACCGCGGTCTTGATTGAACCGCTGCCACGAACCCGACGGCGCGTTCGCGTTGCGACCTGCGTCGACTCCTCCACGCGAGGTCGCACCCATCGAACCGTTGCGCGAACTCATCCCGCTGTCGCGCTGCGTCATCGCGTTACCACGCGTGATTGCGTTGCCGTGCTGCATCGAGTTGTCGCGACTGACCGGTGCGTTGCCGTGACCGGTCGCGTTTGCATGAATCGCCTGCGACACGGCTCGCTGCTGCCGATCGAACGACATATTTCCGGCGAGCGATCGGTTTGCCGACGCAAACCGCGGCGAATCAAACGCCTTCGACATCGTTACCGGTGCGCGTAGCGCCCGGCCGCCGAAGCCGAGATTGTTGCGACCCGGCGTGACGGGCAGCGTTCCGTGGACCATCCCCACGTGCGTGCCGATGTTGTGCTGGTTCACCCCGAAGGTGTGCCCCGAGATCGTTCCATGCTGCCAGTTGGCGATCGAAGTACCGTGCACGCCGCCGTGCCGGCTGATATTCGTGATGTTGGTGATGTTCGTAACGTTCACGATGTTGGTGCCGAAGCCGCCGAAGCAGCAGCCGCCGCCGAATCCGCCCCAGCCCCAACCTAAGCCGGACCAAGCCCAGCCCGGCCACCAGGGATACCACGGCGTGAACGGCGCGATTGGATACCAGCCGATGTTCCCCCAGCCGCCACCCCAGCCACCACCCCAACCGCCGCCCCAGCCCGGTCCGCCGAAGCCGACCGAAGCGCCCCATCCCGGTCCACCGATACTGGCGCCGAAGCCGAAGAAGCCGACGAGTGCGGGAGACCATGCGGGCGAAGATGCATAAGCCGGCGGCAGCCATGCCCAGCCGGTGCCGTTGGCATAATACCAGTTACCATAGTGGTAGGGCGCCCAGCCCCACGGCTCCGAACCGACCCAAGTCCACCCGTAGCCGTCGCCCCACGTCCAGTTTCCGTTTCCATAAGGCGACCAGTTCTGCGACTGGTCGGGGACCCAAGATTGACCGTAGCCGGCGACATCCTGCCACTGGCCGTAGGCTCCGAGATCGTCGTAACCCGCGATATCCGGATTGAGGTTCGGGCTCGCGTTAATCGCGGCGACCATCGTTTGGTCGCGCTTCACATTAAAGTCATCGAACGAGTCATCGACGACTTCCGATGCAAAGGTAATTGATGGATTGGACGCCGAGCCTCGCGCCACGAGCGTTCGGCCTGGATCCACCACATAGGTCTGGTGTGGTGTCACCACGTCCGCCCGGCCGCGCCGGGCGGTTACCCAACTCGAGCCGTCTTTACCGATCGTGACCCGGTAGTCGCCAACCTCGTGGGCGCGGACCGTAACCGATGGCGTATCAACCGAGACGGGGTTGCCGTTTCGCACGATACCCAGCTCGACCGTGCCGTCGGCAATCTGAAGCGCCCGGTCGTTCGGGTCGTTCGCCGTAATGCGGGCCTGAACGTTGCCCCCTAAGCGAACCGCAGCCGTGCCGTCGAGCTGTACTTCGGCGCGAGAATCTGTCCCGGTCGAAATATAGTCGCCCGGAAGCAGCGGTGCGTTAACGGTTGCGGTGACCTGTTTACCGCTGTCGCCGCGCTGCACGACCGCCTGGCCGTTGAGAACGCTGACGCGTGCGACGCCGGGCCCGTTTTTATCGGGCGCTTGCTCGGCCGCTGTTGCCGGCAACGCGCTCGTGAGCGTGAATGCCGTTAGGGCAGTCGCCGAGATCAGGCTAGTGAACCACTTGCTTGTCATAGTTTTCTTGTTATACCCCTCACCACTATTGAACCGAAAAGCACCGAGCAGCGCATCGCATCCCGATTAGCTTACCATTAAGCTACCGTGAGAGGGCCGCTCGCGTTCTCGGCCAAAGCTAGCATGAGGAGGTAGAAAACCACATGAAAGATTCGGCGAATGCAATGACGCGTCGCTCATTTATAGCCGGAACCATCGTGCTCCCTGCGCTGGCCGGGCTGCTCCTTGCCGAAACGACCACTGCCGAGGCGAAAGCCTCAAAGGCGCAGTTCAAGTATCAAGCCTCGCCCAAGAACGGACAGCAGTGTTCGAAGTGCTCGCTCTTCATTCCGGGTAGCTCGGCGACCGCGAACGGTACCTGTAAGCTCGTCGACGGTTCGATCAGTCCAAAGGGCTGGTGCACCGCCTTCGCCGCGAAGTCCTAGTTATTGGTCAGACGCTCGACCATCTCTCCGATCGAGTACCTCACCAAACCGCCGTGGTAGTTGAAGATCTGCCAATGGTCGTCACCGGGAGCGACGCTAATTTCGGCGTCGCTTCCTAACTTCTTCAGCGCGTCGCGCATGAGCATCACCGATCCCTCGAGGTGGAACGTGTCGCGATCGCCGACGAAGACGTGCAGCTTCCCCTTCAAAAGCGGACCTAGCGTGTCCCAGCGCGTCACCAGCAGCTGCGTCATGTCGTAGTGCGCTTCCCAATATGTCGCCACCGCGGGATCGATTGCGCCCGTCGTTCGATTGATTAGCGGCGCCGGTTTGCCGTTTGCCTGCGCGGGGCTAAAGACGTCGTCGTAGGTGTCCATCTGGCGTTGTCCCCACGGTTTCTCGCCGCCATGAGCCTGCTCGCCACGCGAACCGCAGCCGTACGGCCCCTTAACGAGTCGCTCGATCGTCGTCTCGTCGTGCCTGCCGAACTGGCAGATGCCGTATGCATTACCGGCTGCATCATGATAGAAGTTTTGGCCCGGCTTCGTCAGATCGGGACCGAAGAAGTCATGAAAGTCTACCGGATCCGGCGAGACCGCCCACGCGCCGTTGAACGTCGCTGGATAGTTGATCTGAAGCCAGAGCACCGCCCATGCACCCGACGAATGCCCGAACAGAAAGCGCGCATTGCCTGAAGCGATGGTACGAAAGTGCGCATCGGTTGCCGGAATGAACTCCTGCATCAGTGCCGCGCCCCACGGGCCATTCGTCGCAGAGTCGGCAAACTCGGTGTGAACCTCCTCGCCGTCAATATTCATCATGCCCTGCAAAATGACGATGATGAACTCCGTTCGTACCGACTGCATCGGACGCTGCCATTCGAGCTCGGTATCTCGCGTCACGACGTCGGTGCCTTCGAATGCCGGCACGACGTAGATCACCGGATACCGCCGATTCGGCTCTTTGTAGTACGAGGGCGGCAACAGCACGCTCGCGCCGATATCGACGGGCTGTCTGAAAAACTGTGAGAGCTGCGAGCTCCGAAACGTTATGTCAAAAAGCTGTGGGCCGGCCGCAACCGGGCGCGCCAATGTCGCGAGGAGCAGGCCGAAAGCGGTGATGGCGGCGCGATAGGCGCTTCTTCTCACGCGATTTCGAAGAGTGCCGCTGCGCCGATGCCGCCCGCAACGCACATCGTTACGATAACGTACTTTACGCCCCGGCGTTTGCCTTCGATCAGCGCGTGCATCGTCATGCGCGCGCCGCTCATGCCGTAGGGATGGCCGATCGAGATCGCGCCACCGTCCACGTTGAAGCGATCGTTGGGGATGCGCAGCGTGTCGCGACAGTAGACCGTCTGCACGGCAAAGGCTTCGTTCAACTCCCAAAGTCCGATATCGTCGACGTTCAGCCCGTGCGCGTTCAGCAGTTTCGGGACGGCGTAAATCGGCCCGATCCCCATCTCACCGGGCTCGCAGCCGACGGCTGCGTACCCGCGATAGATTCCGAGCGGCGTGAGGTTGCGCCGCTGCGCGAAGCTCGCATCCACAATCGCGACGGCTGCTGCGCCGTCGGAGAGCTGCGATGAGTTGCCGGCGGTAATCGACGTGTCCGCGACCCCAGGGACGGCGCCCTTGAGTGCGGCCAAGCCTTCCAGCGTGGTGTCGGGACGATTGCCCTCGTCCTTTTTGAGTTCGACGTTCCGCTCGGTTACCGCGCCGGTCTCTCTGTTCTGTTCGTATTTCCAGGACGCCATCGGCACGATCTCAGCGTCGAACCGTCCCGCTGCTTGCGCCGCGGCGGTACGCTGCTGGCTCTGCAGGGCGTACTCGTCTTGGCGCTCGCGCGAGACGCTATAATTCTTCGCGACGAAATCGGCGGTGTAGAGCATCGGCGTGTAGAGGTCGGGCTCGTGGCGCAGGAGCCACTCTTCGGTGAGGAACTGCATGTGCAGATCGTTCTGCACCATGCTGATCGACTCGACGCCGCCCGCGACGATCGCGTTCGCGCCGTCGGCGATCACGCGTTTTGCTCCGGTCGCGATCGCATCGAGCCCCGACGCACAGAACCGGCTAATCGTTTGACCCGGGACCGTGATTGGACACCCCGCGCGCACCGCCGACGTCCGTCCGATGTTGTTCCCGGTCGCGCCCTCCGGCAGACCGCAACCGATGATCACGTCGTCAACTTCACCTGGATCGAGGGCAGCGCGCTCGATCGCGTGCTTCACGACATGTCCGGCCATCGTCGGGCCCGGCGTCTGATTGAACGCGCCCCGAAACGCGCGGCCGATCGGCGTGCGTGCCGCCGAAACGATCACCGCTTCACGCATGCGCCACCACTTCGTCTCCGCGAGCTTCGGTCGCTTCGCCCAGGATGACCGGCATTCCGGAGTGGTCGGCATACCACATCGGGCCGCCGTGATGCGGCGGAAATCCGTAGCCGTAAACGTAAGCGATATCGATGTCGCCAGGCCGCAGCGCAACGCCTTCCTCGAGCAAATGCTTCCCTCGCTCGACGAGCGCGCGAAGGAGCCGGTCGCGGATCTCGTCGTCGCTTACCTCGCGCGGTGCGATACCGGCTTTCTTGGCCTCCTCGGCGAAAATTCGCTCGACCTCGGGATCGGGAATCGGCTCGCGTCCCTTGCCAACCGCTTTATCGTATTTGAAATAGCCCGCCATCGTCTTCTGTCCGAGCCGCTTCATTTCGACGAGACGCTGGAGCACGTTGGTGCGCCCAAGCGCGGTAGCCCCGCTGCCTTGTTGAATCTGCCAACCGATGTCAAGACCCGAGAGGTCGGCCATCGCGAAGGGACCCATCGGAAAACCGAAACGCTTCATCACGGCATCGATGCGGGCCGGCGGAACGCCTTCTTCGGCCAGCGCAACCGCCTCTCCTAAGTAGTCGAAGATCATCCGGTTTCCGATAAATCCAAAGGCGTTTGCGGACAGCACACCTTTTTTCCGTAGTTGTTTGGCGAGTTTGAAGGCAGTCGCTAGCGTCTGCGGCGACGTCTTTGCTCCGCGCACGATCTCTAGCAGCGGAATGATGTTGGCCGGCACGAAAAAGTGCAATCCCACCACCGCTGCGGGCCGTTGTGTGGCTTCGGCAATCTTGTCCACGTCGAGCGTCGAGGTGTTCGTCGCGAGGATAGCGCCGGGCTTCGCAATGGCGTCGAGCTTGCGAAAGACGTCGCGCTTGACCTCAAGATTTTCAAAGACTGCTTCGATGATGAGATCCGCGTCGGCGAGGCGGCTCCAATCGTCGGTGAACTCGATCGACTGCGCGCGCTTCCACGCCTCTTCCTGCGTGAGCTTGCCCTGCTGCACGCGGTACATGAACATTCCCATCACCGTCTGTCGCGCCTTATCGACGGCTTCTTCGTTGGTGTCGACGACGACGACCGGAATGCCGGCCTGCGCGAAAGCAATCGCGATCCCGCTGCCCATGGTGCCCGCGCCCACCACACCAACCTTCTCGATTCTCCCGGCGTCATGCTGCGCTTTTCCCGTGTCATGCTGCGCTTTTCCCGTGTCATCCTGAGCGGAGTCGAAGGACGGAACTTTAGCAAGCTCTCGTTCGGCGAAGAAGAGATGGCGCAAGGCTTGCGACGGCTCCGAGCGCACGAGCTCTTCGAAGAGCCGCGCTTCGCGCGCGAGGCCGAACGGAAACGGCAGCTCGACCGAGGCTTGCACCGCGTCGATGAGCTTGTGCGCCGCGAGGCCGCCGCTCTCTTCCGGCGGCACCATCTTATGCGCTTGCGCAACCACGTACGCCGCCGCTTGCGTCGGAACGTCTTTGGCAATGATCGCTTCGCGCGCACTCACCCGCCGTTTGGGGCCTTTTGTCAGCGCAATCGCATGCTCGACGACACTGCCGGTCGCGATCTCGTCGACGATGCCGAGCTCGAGCGCACGCTTCGCCGGAATCGACGAGCCTTTGAGCATAAATTCGAGCGCCGGCCGCGCACCGATGAGGCGCGGCAGGCGTTGCGTGCCGCCGGCACCGGGTAAGAGGCCGAGCATGATCTCCGGCAGGCCGAATTTCGCGTCCGGCGTGGCGACGCGATAGTCGCACGCGAGCGCGAGTTCGAGCCCGCCGCCGAGGCAGTTGCCGTCGACGGCGGCGACGTGAACCTTGATGCTCGACTCGATGGCACCGACGACGTCGCGTATCGTGATCGGATGGTCGGGGGGCTCGTGTTGGAAATCGTTGACGTCGGCACCGGCACTGAAGAGGCCGTTGGCGCCGGTGATGACGACCGCCTCGACGGTATCATCGGCATGCGCGGCTTCGATTTCCGCAAAGAGTCTCGCGCAATACGCAAACGAAAGCGCATTGACCGGCGGATTGTCCAGCGTAATAACGTGAACGCGCGTCTCGCGCAGGACCGGAGCTTTGGGGATCATCGTTAGACTCCTACCGCCGCCTTGCGATCGAGGTCGAACTGCGTTTCGTTGAGCGCCATGACGTCGCCCGCGCCTTCGACGATCTGCCGCTTGAGCCACGCGGCTTGCGAGAGCACGTGCGTCGCGTAGAACGCCGCCGTCGCGAGCTTGGCCCGATAGAACTCGGCATCGGCATCGCCGGCCGCGATTTTGTCGGCGGAAATCAGTGCGGCGCGCGCCATCTGCCAGCCCCCGGCGACGGTGCCCCACAGCCGCAAATATGGTACGGAGCACGCAAAGGCTCGATTCAAATCGCCCATCGCGTTCATTCCGATCGCTTGCGAGGTCTCGTTGAGCGTCACGAGCGCCTGGCCGAGCGCTTCCCCGATGCGCTTGACGGTCGGATCGTCATGCGCCGCGCATTCCTTCGCGACTGCTTCCATCTGCCTGCCGACCTTCGTCGCGGTCGCGCCCATGTCACGCAGCAGTTTACGTCCAACGAGATCGAGCGCCTGAATTCCCGTCGTTCCTTCATAGATCGGGATGATGCGAACGTCGCGGTATTGCTGGGCGATGCCGGTCTCTTCGATGTAGCCCATTCCGCCGAAGACCTGTAGCGCGTTGGAACAAAGCTCGACCGCATTTTCGGTGCACCAGCCTTTGACGACCGGAATCATCAACTCGACGAAGGCTTTGTGTTCCTTACGCACGCGCTCGTCGGGAGAGCGCTGCGCGTAGTCGAGGGAGGCCGCGGTTACGTACGCTAGCGCCCGCATCGCCTCGATCGTTGCTTTCTGCCACATCAGCATACGCCGCACGTCGGGATGCTTGAAGATGGCTTCGGGCGCGCGCGAGCCCGGCTTGAGATCGCGTCCCTGCACGCGCTCCTTGGCATATTCGAGCGCGCTCTGGTACGCGCGGTCGGCCAGCGCGATGCCCTGCACGCCGACCGAAAAACGCGCCGCGTTCATCATGATGAACATGTACTCGAGCCCGCGATTCGCCTCGCCGACGAGGTAGCCGACGGCGCCGGTACCCTTCTCGCCGTAGTTGAGCGTGCAGGTTGGGTTGCCGTTGATCCCGAGCTTGTGCTCGATGCTCGCGCAGACTACGTCGTTGCGTTCGCCGATGCTTCCATCGGCATTGACGAGATACTTCGGCACGATGAAGAGCGAGATGCCTTTGGTGCCTTCCGGTGCGTCGGGCAGACGCGCTAGCACCAAATGAATGATGTTCTCAGCCATGTCGTGCTCGCCGAAAGTAATGAAAATCTTTGTGCCGGTGATGCGGTAGTGGTCGCCCTCGGGTACGGCGCGCGCACGCACCTGCGCGAGATCCGATCCTGCCTGAGGCTCGGTCAGGCACATCGTGCCGGTCCATTTGCCTGAGACGAGATTGGGGATGAAACGCTGTTTCTGCTCCTCGGAACCGACAAGCTCGATCGCCTCGATCGCGCCTTGGTTGAGCAAGGGCCCGTTGGCGAAGCCGATGTTGGCGGCATTCCACATCTCGAGCGTCGGACCGAGCAGCACTTGCGGAAGCGCTTGGCCCCCGTACTCTTCAGGAACCGGCAGCCCGATCCAGCCGGCCTCAGCGAACTTCTTATAGGCTTCCTTGAAGCCGGGCGGCGTCGTAACTTCCCCGTCTTTCCAGGTGCAGCCGGCCTTGTCGCCGGTGCGATTCAGCGGGTCGAGCACGCCGGCGGCAAAAGCCGCCGCCTCTTCGAGCACCGAATCGAGCACGTCGAGAGTGTCCGCGTTCCCGGGAAGGGCCGCGATCTCGTCGATGCCGGCCAGCTCGCGCAGCGCAAATTGCATGTCCCGCAGGGGGGCTCGATAGACGCTCATGGTGCCTCGCTTTCCTTTCCTATCGTACCGTCCGCGAGCACGTGGTGCGATAGTGATAGATCATACAATATTAAAAATAATATATCAATCTCCGGGTTGCGGGGTTGCGCATCCCGTCCCTATGCGTGAATTAAAACTTGTACAAAAGGCTCAGCCTGCTTGCCTGCAGCGGGGACGGCCCCGTTTATGCTACTTGTATACGCTCGAACACCGCCGCAAGGAGTTAGATCAAAAACCGATGTTCCTGTCTCTACTGTTATCCGCACTCACCCTTAATCCGGCGATGGCGCCGCAAACGAGCACCGGTCCCACCGAAGGTTTCATCTCGGCGCCGGCCATCTCTCCCGACAGCAGCTGCAAACCCGGGAATATCTGCGCCTCCTCTTCCAAGTTCAACCGAAACGGCTGCTTCTTCAACAATTTCTATAACGGCAGCGTCGGCGGGACCCCGCTTACCATTAACATCACCCAAACCGGCGCCAATGGCAGCAAGGTCTTCATCTATTGGGTAAACGCCACGAACCAGACGATCGGCATCAAAGGTAACGCGCAAGCCAAGTTTTACTGCCCGAAGTTCTGACCCGCCGACCTTTCATCCATCGTCAAAGCGAACCGGCGCGCCTTCGGAAAGGAAAGGCGCGCCGTTTTCTTATGGCCACGTCGGCTTGCACGGCGCCAACGCCGCGAGTTCGCGAAAATCGTGGCGCGGCGGCGCCCAGGTTTCGATGACGATCGCGCCGTGAGGTCCTGCGGTGGCGTCGTGCGGCGCGTTTGCGGGAATTACCCAGCCCTCGCCCGCGACCACGGTGCGATGCTCGTCACCGATATTGAACGTCAGCTCGCCGCGTACGAGCAGACCCACCTGCTCGTTGCGATGGCTGTGCGAGGGCAGCGGCGCGTTCGGCTCGACTTCCAGCACCGCAAACGTGATCTCGTCGCCGTGATAGATTCGCGCCCGGTAACCGGCGCAGACATCCTGGGGCGCAAGCGATTCCAATGAGTAGAACATTCGGGCGTGCTTTGATGCTTTCTTTACATCCACCCGCCGCGATGAGGCACCGCGATCCATCAGCGACTGCCTGAACAATATCGATCTTGACTCGTGGGTCACGCTTGTAGCGGCGATCCTTCTGTACGTTTGAAGCTCCAGCAGGTTAGGACTACTCCGTCACCTTCAATGTGGTGCCGGCGCTGCGCCCGAACTGCTCCGGCGCGTCTTGCAGGTAGGCTCGCGCGCCGGGCCACGTAAAGGTTCCCGGCGTCACCGATCGCACGAGATAGTGCAGATCGTAGACGCCGGGATTCAAATGCGCTGCGAAGGCGACAACGCGGTCGCGATAGATCTGGCTCGTGTCGATTTGCCAGCTGTTGCTCTGCGGCACGATTGCCTGCAGCGCCGTTCGGAACGTGGTGTCGACCGCTTCGAAACCAGCGGGCAACGGATCGTCGATGACGAGCCGGTCGACGGGATGATCGACGATCGCGCGCACGGCGACGTCGAAGACGCGTCCCGCCGCAACTTGCACCGCCGGCAGCGTTTCCAGGTCCATCGTCGCGAGCGGCGATGCGGCGCTTGACGAACCGGCGAGGCTCGGATCGCTGAGCATCCGAACCACGCGAAACGCCGCAAGCTCACCCGGCGCATTCGGCGGCACGGGGTAGGTGTACAGCACGAGGTAGTGAGCGCGTCCGCCGTTGGAAACGATGACGATGGCGTTACCGTGCAGCGAGGCGGCCGGCACGCTGAATGTTTGCGAAGACGC
This sequence comes from Candidatus Acidiferrales bacterium, assembly GCA_035484815.1. GTDB lineage: Bacteria > Vulcanimicrobiota > Vulcanimicrobiia > Vulcanimicrobiales > Vulcanimicrobiaceae > Cybelea. The sequence continues at coordinate 4,043 of DATHOO010000177.1, read as the reverse complement.
GGTCGAGCCGAAGCGCGCCGTCCCGATCGTCGCGTTGCCGACGGTTGCCGTCGCGGTTCCAGCGGCAAGGCGTTCCGTCGCGGCGTAGGCCGACAGCGCGGTGACGGCCGAAGCGGTATCGTCGGTCGTCGGCCAACCGCAGCGGCACTGCTGCGCCACGAGCGCGCGAACGGCCCCGTCGAGCTGCTCGGCCGGCGCGTGGCGTTCGAGCAGGAGCTGCAGCATCTGCGACTGCCCGTCGACCGTCGAGCCAAGCCAACTCCAGCGCGACGAAACGTTGGCAACCGCGTAGCGACCCGTCACGTAGAGCGTTTGCTGCAGGCGTGTCGCCATCGCAGCGCCCTCTCCTTGCCAGCCTGGCGCGCGCAAGAGATACCGCGCGAGACGAATCTGCGTCGCGCTATCGAACTTCGATGACTGCCCGACGATGTCGGCGAGAAAGTCGGTGCGTGGCGCGGCGCCGCCGGCGGCGAGCGCCCAAAGCGCTTCGAAGCGCAGCTGTGCCTTGCAGAGCGCATCGCTCGCACACCACTTGAAAATACCCGGGTTAGCGAGTGCGCGGGTCACGAAGGCGGTCGCTCTCGCGGCCGCGGACGAGTCAACGCTTACGCCGTGCGCGCGCGCGAAGGATAGCGCCTCGAGTGCAGCCGTCGTCGCAAACGGATCGCTTTCGTCGGCGTTGGCAAACGCGCCGAAGCCGCCGTCGCCCCGCTGAAACGAGAGCAGCGATTGAAGGTTAGCTCCAATCGCGGCGTTCGGATCGAACGCAAGCTGCAATCCGTACGGAACGCGAAGCTGCCGCAGCGCGCTTGCGATAACCAGACGCGACGCCGACTCGTCGGCAAGCGGTAAGCCATCCTCGGTCATCACCCGCTCCGACGGCGTGACGAACTGCGGAACGATCGAGTTCGCAAGCGTGATCTGCAGCGTCCCGCCCGCGTTGAGCGCGATTGGTACCGACGCCTTGGCGTTGGTGGCGCCGCTCTCGATGACCGAATCGGTGACGGCGCGGTCACTCGCCGCAAACGGCACGGTAAACGCATCCCGGTGCGTGCCGAGACTCGCTTGAACTTTGACCGTCGTAGGCACGGGCGTCCCCACACTAACCGGAAAGCGAAACGCCTGCATTCCGGTTGCCGTCTGTTCGGCGACGTTCTGCCGGTGCGGATCGTCTCGCGCAAAGGCCAGCGCGCCGCTCAACTCCAGGACGAAATCGAGGGCGCCGCCGGCGCCGGTTTGATTGGCGACGGAGACGCCAAGATCAAAAACGTCGCCAGGACGCGCGAACTGCGGCAGGAGCGGATTGGCGATCAGCGGCTGATTCGAAACGAACGTCGCGTCGCCAGTCGCAAAATGCGCCGCATCGTGGGCGAGTGCAACCGCCATTACGCGCCACGTCGTTAGGTCGTCGGGCATGCTGAAATCGGCACCCGCCTTGCCGGCAGCGTCGGTTTTTAGGACGCCGTAATAGGCCAAGGGCCGAAAGTTCGCGCGCACCCGAGTGCTTGCGGCGCCGGCGAGATAGCCGCCGCCGTATCCGAAGCCTTTCTCGAGCGGCGGCTTCTGCGTCGTCAGCGTGACGTTCTCGCGATTGTCGGCGAAGGTCGTTGCGATCGGCTGCAACGCAAAAACGGTCTGCACCAAGTCCGGCAAGCGGTAACCGGAGAGCTGCAAGATCGCGTCGTTGACCACCATCGCGACGACCTCGCTTTGCGCCGGCGCGCCGCTGCGATTGGTCACGGCGAAATCAACGTGTTGGGCGCTTCCGGGCGTTACCGTCGCGTTGCGCGGCCGAATGCCGAGGTTCAAATAGCGCTCGCTCAGGTCGACGTTGAAACCGGTCATGCCGGTGAGCGCAAGGGTTTTCGCGGAGCCGGCGCGACGGACGACGACGGCTTGCAGCGCGGCGTTGGGCAACATCTGCGGCGTGACTTTGAAGTTGACGTGTACCGCGCCGGTGACGCCGCGCAGCGTGGTGCGGTAGATCACGTCGTTGCGAACGACGGCCAGGTAAACGTCGGCCCTCGCATACGGCGAAGCGACCAGCGCGCTCGCCGTCTCGCCGATCGCGTACTCTTTCCGGTCGAGCTTCACCGCAACCGCAGTTGGATCGCTGATCCCCCAATCGGCCGCACCCGTTCCGAAGGCAAAGACCTGAATCTCGCTCGCGCTCGCATCGCTGCGCGCATCGCCAAAGTTCGCAAAAATGCGGTAGGGGCCCGCGTCATTCGGCGTGAGCTTCGCGCTGACGGGTTGATCGCCGGAGGTCACGTCGGCCGTCGCAACGGTGTCGTATTTCACGGCTTGCTGCGCGCTCTCGCCCCCCTCGACTGCCTGCGTCGCCGAAACATAGGTCATCTTCTGCAACTGGAGGTGAACGATGCGCCCCGCCAGCGGCTTCCCATCGGGGCCGGTGACGATCGTGCGCAGCGTCATCGGGGCCCCGGCTCTTCCGAGTGAATCCGACGCCAAACCAATCACCGCATCGGCCGGCGTTGCGAGGAAGCTCTGCGAATCGGAGACCGAAAGATTTGAAACGTCGCTCGTCTCCATATCGACGCGATAGGTCATCGGGAACGGTAGATCGCGCGGCACGGCGACGTCGAGCGACGTCTTGCCCTGCGTATCGAGCGCGAGATCGCGCTGGAGCACGTCGGTGTCGAACGACGGTGTCTGCTCGGGCCAGAACCACTGCGGTCCGAACCAAAAGCCGTCCCAACCCTTGGGTGCAACGGTCGCGAAGTCGCGCGTAACGTATGCGTGCGCAGTCCCACCCTGCAACGGCGCCCCAAAGAGATAGGCGGCGGCTACGTTCGCGCGTACACTCGAGGGCGCCGTCGCGAAGTTCGAGCCAAGGGTCAACGTGAGCTTAAAGTTGGGCGGCTTGAACTGCGCGACGCGCAACGATCCGGTGATATCGTTGCCGTTAGACCCTTTGGCATCCACCGTGTAGTATCCCAATGCCTGTTGCTTCGAAAACGTAATCGGCATCGAGAAGATACCGAGGGCATCGGTCCGCGCGCTTCCCAACAACGTTTCGTTGTTGCTGGGATCGACGAGTTTCACACGGTAGCTGGCATTCGCGTCAGCGACGACGGCCGCGCCCTTCACGTAATAGGCGACGCCCGTAAGTTCGCCGTGTTCGCCGGGCTGATACATTTGACGATCGGTGAAGATCGTTCCGCGCGAGAGCGGCGCACCGCTCGTCCAGCCGCCGTTCACGTCGAAGCGACCGATGCCGCTCCAGTTCCACACGGTGACCGTCGCCAGGTCGGCGCCTTGCGTGACGACGACGCCGAGATTCGGCGCCTGATTTGCCGGCGCGGTCGCCGAACAGCGCTCGACGTCAACGCCGGAAATATCCAGCTCGCCGGAGGCATCGGTGCTGCCGGACGCGCACGGCTGCGGCGCAAGCTTGTTCTCTTCGTCGATGCGATAGAACGTTACCCGCGCCGCCTTCACCGGGGCGCCGTCGCTGAGATGCTGCACGAGCACCATGCCGTGCGCTGGGAACCACTGCGCGAAGACACCGAGATTCGTGAGCTGCGCGATGCCGGTGAGCCCCGGCGTCGCGTTGGGTTCGTCGAGCGCCGTGCGGAAACCATAGGCGAGTGCGCCGTAGGGACCACCAAGCTCTTGCTGCAGCGGAACGCGCACGACGCTCTGCACGTTGCGGTGCGCGCCGGCCAGCGTTCGCGCAGGCCAGCTCCCCAGCGGCGGCAGCGCCGAAAGCGGAGCGGACGATCCCAGCAGCTGCGCCGGCTTCATCCGCGCGTATGCCGCTTGATAGGCGTTGTTCGGAAGGTTCGTCGCGTAGAAGTTCAGCGCGACCGGCGTGCCGGCAGGAATGACGCTCGTCGCACCGCTCGGGGCCCACGCGCCGGGTGCGAAGCCCGAGGTGCGAATCGTCACGTGCCGTTGGTTGCCGAGCGTCTGACCGAAAATGTCCTTGACGTTTCCGCCGATGGTTGCCGTATACGTGCGATCCGGGTCGAGCGCGTATGGATCGATCGCGATGGTGTTCGCGGCGTACTCCGGAACGC
>DATHOO010000176.1:0-2622 GCA_035484815.1 Candidatus Acidiferrales bacterium | reverse complement strand
GTCGGGACTCGAGTCGTATATCGATTCCGACTTTTTATAGTTTGGACTAGTAATTTACTAGTGTCAAGGAAAGTAAAATATAATCAACTGAGAATACTACTTGATATGTATTCCGAAGCACTTCTACGCAGCGGAAGAGGTCGAGCTGAGCTTCAGAATTGATTCGTCGGGCATCAACTTGACCATCAAGGCGCTCGATTCCCAGAGATCAGACGCCATCGCCGGATCATATGAGTCCTTCGATGACGGAACGTCGCGCGTACCCTGGAAATACTTTCCCGAGATGCGCTCGAACCTCGGCGCGGTAACCATGTTCGCGAGCGCGCGCCCTGAATTCGCGACGCTGTTCACGTTCGGCACGAACGGGCGCAGGGCCGGCAACACAAAGCGCCAGGCAAATCTGGCCATCTTCCCGTAGTCGCGCGCCAGCCCGGTTCCCGGCATCAGGCCGGGATCGAAAGCGTTCACCGTAATCGAGCGATCCTTCGTGCCGGAGGCTCTTTCAGCGCGAAGCCGGCGGTCGAGTTCGTAAGTGAACAGGACGTTGCACAGCTTCGACGTCGTATACGCCCGCCGGCCGGCGGTTCCGTTCGGGTCATTGAGCGGCTTGGAATCTTCATCGGGACGGCCCAGCAGTCTCGCGCGTCGATACACCGGCGGCGGCATCCCCGTCGTCTGCGCCGGATCGTGCGTGCCGCTGCTGACGACGACGATACGCGCCGGCGGCGCCATCTGCGCGAGCATCAGATTCACCAGCAGGAAGTGCCCGAGGTGGTTGACGGCGAAGGTAGTCTCGAAGCCGTCCTTCGTGTACGTCCTGCCGCTGACGATTTGCGTGGCGGCGTTGCATACGATCGCACGCAGCGGCGGCCGCCGCTCAGCAGCGTAGTCGCGGACGAAATTTCTAACCGAGGTGAACGACGCGAGGTCCAGCGTCATCGCTTCGATGTCTTTGTACCAGGTCTGCGCGAAAAGACGTTTCACCGCCTCCTGGCCTTTTTCGGCGCTCCGGCATGCGACGATTACGTGCCAATCGTGCGTCTCGGCGAGCGCTCGGGCACACTCGAAACCCAAGCCGGTGTTGGCGCCCGTCACTATGGCAGTGTTCATGTCGGGGGATGATTGCATTCTTGCAAAGTTGTGGGGAGAGTCACCTGGCGTTCCGTCCACAGGACTTGGATGTCCGTCCACAGGACTCGAAAACCGACGCCTTGCGTCCTTGCGCGCGAAGTTGGAAATTCAGCGTTCGATGAGCATTGCAACGCAACGCCCTACCGTCGCCGAAATCGATCTCGGCGCGCTGCGCTCAAACTTCCGCGCACTGCGCGCGGTCGCCGCGCACGGCGAATTGATGGTGGTGGTCAAGGCCGACGCCTACGGGCATGGCGCAGTGACGGTCGCCCGCACGCTGCTCGACGAAGGCTGCCGTCACTTCGGCGTCGCCACGCTCGACGAGGCGCGCGAGTTGCGAGAGGCTGGAGTTCGCACGCGACTGTATCTGCAAGCGGGCTCCTTCGCCGAGCAGGTGGCGCAAATCGTCGCGCTCGACCTGACGCCGTTCGTATCCGACGCGTCGATGATCGGACTACTCGACGGCGCGGCCGCATCCGCCGGTCGCAAGGATTTCCCGATTCATATCAAGATCGACAGCGGCGCGACGCGGCTTGGCGTGATGCCGGCCGACATTCCCGACGTCATCGCTGCCGTGCGAAATGCGTCCGCGGTGCGCCTGGAGGGCGTCTGCACGCTGCTGGCCAACGCAGGCGATCCCAAGAGTCCGATTACCGACGCACAACTCCGCGTCTTCAATGCTGCAATCGAGACGCTGAACGCGGCCGGGATGAAGCCGTCGGTGATCCACGTCGCAAATTCGGCCGCGCTCGTGCTTAGGCGCGATTCGCATTTCAACCTCGCGCGCCCGGGGCTGGCGATCTACGGGCTACCTCCGGTGACAGCAGTGCGCGAACGCGTCGAGCTTCAGCCGGTCATGACGTTCAAGACCCGGCTCATGCAAATCAAGCGCGCACCGGCCGGCAGCGGAGTCGGCTATGGGCATACGTTCGTCGCACCGCGCGAAAGTTTGATCGGCGTGCTGCCAGTCGGCTATGCCGACGGTTACCGCAGAGGCTTGCAGCACGGCGGCGAGGTGATCGTGCGCGGCGCGCGTGCGCCGGTCGTCGGCGCCGTATCGATGGATCTCACGACGATCGATGTGACCGACATCGCGGGTGCATCGGTCGGCGATGAGGTAATCTTGTGGGGTGAAGCGGGCGGCGAAGTGATCAGCGTAAACGACGTCGCACGGCTCGCGCAGACAATCTCGTACGAGATGCTGTGCACGGTCGGTAAACGAGTCCCGCGCGTGATTCGGAGCTAGATGGTGATGAGCAACGACAGGGTGGTGATAAAGCGCGCGCTGATCGGAGTCGCGGACAAGGCGGGAGTGGCGGATTTTGCCAAGGCTCTCGTGCGGCACGGCGTCGAGATCGTATCGACCGGCGGCACGATGGCGGCTCTGGAAGCGGCCGGCGTGAAAGTCAGATCGGTCGAGAACTTTACCGGCTCGCCCGAGATGCTCGACGGCCGCGTGAAGACTCTCCATCCAAAGATTCACGGCGGCAT
>DATHOO010000175.1:0-23814 GCA_035484815.1 Candidatus Acidiferrales bacterium | reverse complement strand
CGCAATGCGGCAGCCACGCGAGCTAAGCTGTCGAGCACGACCAGCACGTCGAGTCCCCGTTGCCGCAAAGCACCGGCGTGCGCCACCGCAACGTGCGCGGCTAATAGCCGCTCGCGTGCGGAGCGATCGCCGGTCGCGCAGACGATCGTAGTCCGCTCGTTCCGCCATTCGATCCAGCGCTGCGCTTCTCGTCCGCGTTCACCGACAAGCGCCACTACCACCGCATCGACGGCGCAACCGCTAACGATCGACTCAAGCAGCGTCGTCTTCCCGGCGCCGGGCGCACCGAAAATACCCACGCGCGCTCCTCGGCCAATCGTCAACAGGCCGTCAACGACGCGGATCCCGGTCCAAAGCGGCTGCGTGATCGGCTCGCGTTCGTAGGGTTGTGGGGGCCGCGACGCGATGGCCACGCTCCTGCCCTGCAGCCGCGGTCCGCCGTCTAGCGGCAGACCGCAAGCATCGATTGCGCGTCCGAGCGCGCACGTCCCAAGCGAAAGCGCGCGATTGGTGCTCACGGGATGACCGCGCCGATCGCCGACTCTAAACGCGCGTTAAGGCTCAGATCGATCGTACCGCTATGGAGTACCATCAGAATATCTCCGGGCGCTAGCGTATCGTCGGCTATGCGTTCGAGTCCGATTGAGGCGAGGGCAGCCAAGTCCATTGGATGCGCGCGAATCGAAAGCACCCTCTCGCCCGCTTGGCGATCGAGCGCGTTGGTGACAATACCGGCGACGTCGGCCCGATCGAGCTCTAGTTCGCGCGCCAAAACGTCACGAGCGATCGTTCGCACGAGACTTTGCACTGCAACGTCGAGCGCGTCGGCTAGTGCAGCCCGAAAGAGCCGCGCAGCTCGAATCGCGTCATCGCTCTCGGTTCGGACACGAGGTAGGTCGGGCGTCTCGTTGTCGCAGACCGGCGAAGCCTCCACGACCGGCAACGCCGCCGCCGGCCGCAAGTACATTGCGAGTGGAACGAATTCATCCGACATGGCGACGTAACAACTCGTGCGGGTCGTCGAGTAGCGGCGAATGGCGCCGTTGCATGCGTCGCACGATCTCCTCACGTTCGTGCGGCGGATAGAGCTCGAGCACGGCCGTCGCGGTCACCGCCGGGAGCGCGCTGATGATCGCGGCTGCCGAATGCGGCGGCTCTTGTTCGAGAAGGCTGCGGACGCGAGCCGGCGCATAGCCGGCGACGGCCTTCGAAGTCCGATCCACAAGGGCTCGATCCATAAGTGATTGCGCGATCGTTGCAAGCGGCGGCACCGCGAGTCTCACGCCAAAAACGATGCCGAGGGCGATGAGGAGGGACGGCGCAAGTGGAACGATCGTGCCATAGATCAGCCACCACGCGTCCTTTCGAGCGACGGCTTCGTGGTGAAATTCGACCGACTCGACGGCCAGCGTATCGCCGCGGCGAGCATCGTAGCCAAGTGCCGCGCTCGCAAGTTCGCGCACCTTCGGCAGATCGAGCGAGCGACCTTGATCGATGAAGATTGCCGCAGAGAGTCGTTTGAGAACGCCCGGAGGAACCTGCGCGATGCGCTCGTGCGTTTCGCTGCCGCGGCCTTCGCCCACTTCGAGATGGCGATAGCGCTTGCCCGCACCGTCGTAGCTCTCGCTGCGTCGCATGCGCTCGATGGCTTGCGCACCGACCGGGGCTCGTCGTATGTCTCGTTGCGTGGTTTGCCCGGCGTCGTACTCTGCGCGGACGCGAACGATCGTCGAGCCTGCCCCGAATGCCGCATCGAGCGCCGATTGCAGCGTCTGCTCCAAAAAAGCGGCATCGTCGCCGTTTGCGGCATCGTCGCCGAGCGCGACGCCGCGATCGTCGAGAATCGTCACGCGGGCCGGCTCGAGCCCGGGCACGCTTGCGGCGACGAAGGCGCGAATGCCGTCAACGGTTGCACGCGATAGCGTGCTTCTACCGCGAAGCCGCAAGCGCACGCTCGCACTCGCGGCTTGCGAGGACTGATCGGCAAACTCCGGCCCTTTGGCCGGCACAACGATCACGCGTGCATCGTCGACGCCATCGATGCCCCGCAGTCCCGCTTCGATGTCGCCGGCAAGGCCGGCCCGCGTTTGCGCTTCGACGACCGCTTGCGGGGTTAGGACGCCGATACTCCCCAACGCCTCTTCCGTGCTTGAAAGATGCAGATGCGGAGCACCCGCGAGCGAGAGCCGCAGCAGCAGGTCGTTCCGGCGTCCGGAGTCGACGGTGACGTTGTCTGCCGTTGGTGTGAACGGAACGTTCCACGCTGCCAAACGCTCTTCGACTTCCGCGAGCTGTTCGGGATGGAGCGGTGTCGGGAAGAGCGGCGTCCGAGCGGGATGCACCAAGAGCGTCGCCGTGATGATGCCGATGGCAAGGATGAGCGCACCTGCGCTTGCGATGAGTCGTATCGCTCGCGGTAGGGCGTTCCACCTGGCGAGCAGATGCGAAATCGCCTGCACTGCGACTCCGCTAGACCTGCATGTTCAATACTGATTGTACGGCCGCAGCGATGCGCTGGGCGCTGGAAGTCGCCACCGCAAGTGCCACGTCCGCTTGCGCTCGCTCGTAGACGGCCTCTTGCAGGGTTCCCGCGCCATAGGCGAACGCGTCCTCGGCTCGGTTCGCTCCGACCAGCGTGTCGCCAAGCGCGTCGAGAGCGCGGGCGAACGCCGAAGCGTCTCCGGGATTCGCGGCCGGCGCGATGGGGAGATCTGGAACAAGTGCCTCGACTCTCATGCGCGTTCCAGATCGATCGTCTTCTCGGCCAGCGTTTTGCCGACATCAAAGATCGACGCGTCGGTTTCATAGGCTCGCGATGCGTTCATGACCGCGATCATCTCGGTGAGAATATCGACGTTTCGCCCGCTTTCCGTTCGCGTGCCGGTGAAGACGACTCGGGCGTCGCCATCGTCGGAATCGGCGACCGCAAAGGTCGGAATCATTCTAGCGTACTCACCATTTGGGCCGGCCGCCTCGGCCGCAGCAACGTTGCGAGCCGCAACGTCGAGTGCGGCGCGCTGCGCATCCATCGCGCTGGCCGCAGCATCGAGCAACTCGATCGTCATTTCGCCACCGCCTTGATCTCGGCGAAGCGAGCTCGCTCGGCCGCGAGCAGAGCCTCGGTAAAGATCGCCGCTTGCGCGGTTGCCGCCATTGCAGCATCGGCGCGGCGGCCGGGAGCCTCACCCGCGTTAGCCCGCGCTACGCGAGCTTGTGCCTCTTGCAAGCGGTTGCGAGCATCTGCGGACGCTTCGCGGAGGGAGTCGCCAACATCGTACATGGGCCAAGCGTAGCAAGACGCGATGGACGCAACGCGTGCCCGGCGTGAATAAAATGTGATGTGAGAGGTTGATGAAGATCGAGTTAGCGAGCGCTGATTTAGGGGTAAGAATCCTGTGAAAGCCCTGACGGCCTCTCATAAAAGGCGACTGCGCTAGGCTATAATGGGCAGCGTAAAGAGGAGGACTCGTGAAAATCTTAAGATCATTCCCCGCAATCATCGCGGCACTGCTCATCGCCGCAGTACCACTTGCGTCGCCGGCGCAGTTCAGCGTCGGCATCGGCTTTACGGCCGGAATACCGCCGCCGGCCATTCCCTACTACGCGCAGCCGCCGGCACCGTACCCTAACTATCAATGGACCCCGGGCTACTGGGGCTGGGGATCGGCAGGTTACTATTGGGTACCCGGCGTTTGGGTTGCCCCGCCGGCCGTCGGTCTACTCTGGACGCCCGGCTACTGGGGCGCCAGCGGCGGCGGCTTCGGCTGGAACGCCGGTTACTGGGGCGCCAGCGTCGGCTTCTATGGCGGCATCAGCTACGGCTTCGGCTATCCGGGCACCGGCTTCTACGGCGGTGGCTGGAGCGGCAACAACTTCCGCTACAACACGGCCGTGACCAACGTGAACCGGACCGTGATCCACAACACCTACAATAAGACGGTCGTCAACAACGGCAACTTCTGCAGAAACTGCCATAACGTAAGCTACAATGGTGGCAAGGGCGGCACGACCCTGACGCCGACCCACGGACAGATCCAGTCCCGCCAGAACGGACGCGCGCCGACAACCGATCAGAAGAACCAGGCGAACTTCGCCGGTCAAGATCGCAATCAGCTTGCAACCGTCAATAACGGCAGACCGTCGCTTACGAGCTCGAACAAGGCCTTCAGCAGCACGAACCGCCCGGCGAACTCCAAGCCGATCACCGCGCAAGACAAGCAGGTCGGGCAGCAGAAGTTCCAGGCCAGAAACGGCAACGCGAGCACGTCGGCGAACAAGGCGGGAGCGCAACACAATAATGCTGCAACGCAACACAACGCCACGAACAATAAAACGAACGCGGCCAACCAAAACAAACCCGCGCACAACAACATGAACGCGGCCAACCAAAACAAGCCCGCGCACAACAACATGAGCGCGGCCAACCAAAATAAAGCCGCCGGCCATCAGCAACGGCCGCAGCAGCATCAACCCCCGGCTGGGCAGCGCTCGTACGCGCACCAGAACATGCAGGGCCAACAACACTACGGCGGCCAGGCCCACCCGGGCGGCGGTGGCCAAGGGCGGCCCCAGGGCAACGGGCAGGGACGTCCGCAGGGTAACGGTCAGGGGAAGCCACCGGGTTAAGGACGGCCCCCGCCCCGCTAGGCGCAAGTAAACGGGGATCCGAAAATCGGGTCCCCGTTTCGTTATTGCGCGGCCGGCAGACCCTGTGCGTCGAGCGGGATGCCGAGCATTAGGCGCGTCACCTCGTCATAGTTCTCGACGCCCGAAGCAATGCGGTTGCTCTTTAAGTAGACGTTATACGTTCGCCAAGTCCAGTGCGCTAGGATGACGTTGATATGGCGCGCGTCGCGCTTGCGCAGGGCGGCGAAATCTTGCCAGACGAGCGGCACGAACTCGCGGTGGGCGTAATGCCGCTTCTGCGGCAGATATAAAAAGAGCTCGAACCACCCCGAGTACTGTACTGCCGGATCGGTCGAGCGGAGGCAGGTCACGATCGCCAAATAGTTGGCCTCATCTTCCCGCGCGTAGGCAGCGACGTGGCTCCACTCATGTGCCAGGTCGAACGGCCGCTCGAACCAGAGCAGATCGGAGGCGAGCGCAACGTTGAGCGTGAGCGGATTGATGAAGCCGCTCGTGCCCGTCGCCTGCATGAAGGGATCCGCGATCGTCGGCTTCGCCGAGCCGACGTTGGGCGTCCACGAGTTGCCGGCGCGTTGCACCGGCGGCAACCACGCCGCTTCGAGCACCGGCATATCGACCGGCAAGTCGGCGCGCGCATGCGCCGTCGCCGCGAGCGCGTTCATCTCGGCCATCGCACGGTCGCGAAGCTCGGCCGCGGCGGCGGGTGTTACGCGTGCGGCGTCAAATCGAACCCGCGTCTCGAGCGGCGCGCGTGCGTAGTTCCAGCCCCAGCTCAGCTCGAACCAAACGGCGTAGATACCCAGAATTGCCGCGCAGTTCAGCAGCATCATCGCCCAATCGGCGGCCCGTCGCCGCCGACTGCGTGCGAAGCGGACTATCTGCCAAACAATCGCAGCAATGCCGACCAGCGCGGCGATATCGCCGAGCGACCACGGAAGGGGATCCGTCAGCGTGAAAGCCGCGTGTTGCCAGGCAGGATAGGCGCCGTTGACGTAGACGCGTTCGATCCAATCGGCGTGAGGCTGCAATGCGAGCGCGACCGCGCCCAGCGCGATCGCGATTAGTTGCGGCGCAAGCCTTATCGTTTGCTGTACTGGAAGCGTTTGCGCGCGCGCTTGCGGCCGTACTTCTTCGATTCTTTTTCTCGCGGATCGCGCGTCAGGAAGCCGTTTTTACGAAGCGTCTCTTTAAACGACTCATCGATCGCCAGCAACGCGCGCGCGATGCCGTGACGGATCGCACCAGCCTGTCCCGTTACTCCGCCGCCTTCCGCTTTGACGCGCACGTCGAAGCGGGAACCGGTTTGGGTCGCTTCGAGCGGCTGGCGCACGATTTGCAATAGTTGAGGACGCGGGAAGTACTCATCGACCGGCTTGCCGTTCACGGTGATCACGCCTTGACCCAAGCTGAGCTTGACTCGCGCGACCGCGCGCTTGCGGCGACCCGTCGATTGGATGGTCTCGATTGCGTCGTTCAAATGAGCTCCTAAGAAACCGTCGGGAGCGGCGTGGGCTGCTGCGCTTCGTGCGGATGATCGGCGCCGGCGTAAACGCTCAAGCGACGCAGCTGCGCATCGCGCATCCGATTGGTCGCGAGCATGCCGCGCACGGCTCGTTCGATCAAGCGCTCGGGATGTTTGTCGGCAACCTCGCGCGCCGTTTCCACTTTGAGGCCGCCCGGATAGTTGCTGTGGCGGTAGTAGAGCTTCTGCCTCCACTTCTTCCCGCCCAACTCAATCTTCTCGGCGTTGAGCACGATCACGTGGTCGCCGTCGTCGATGTGCGGCGTCCAGGTCGGCTTATGCTTGCCCGAGAGCGCTCGGGCAATTCGCACCGCGAGCGTGCCAAGACGCTCGCCGGCCGCATCCACGATATACCAACGATGCTCCGTTTCAGCGGTTTTCTGCTGGAAGGTGCGCACAACCAACGTATCCTACGGGAAAGCCTGTTCGCCGTCAAGCGGGCTGCTCGCCCGAGGGAACCTTCCGAAGAGCGGCGGCTCCATGAAGGAATCATAGCCGTCGGCGTAGCGCACCCCTGCGAAGCAGAGGCCGTGCGCCGGTGCGGTCGAGCCGCCGGCCGTCCGGTCGCACGCGGCCAGCAGACCGGGCAGGCTCGCGGGATCGCGACGGCCCAGACCACACTCGGCTAGCGTGCCGACAATCGATCGAACCATGTGCGCGAGGAAACCGTCTGCGGCGATTTCGACCCGCAGGAGCTCGTCGCGGGCCGCGATCCTCAGCCGTCGAATCGTGCGGACGCAACGCGAGCCGGTCGCGACCGTCGCCACGGATCGGAAGTCGTGCTCCCCGAGGAAATGTGTGCCCGCGCTGCGCATCGCCTCGAGATCCAGGGGGCGCGTCACGTGCCAGGCATAGCGGGCCAGCAAGGCGCTGCGCCGAGGTCCGTTGAGTATGGCGTACACGTAGGTTCGCTCGCGAGCGGAGAAGCGCGCCGAAAACTCCGGGGCCACCACCGCGACTTCGCGCACCGAGCAATCGTTCGGAAGCATCGCATTCAGCGCCGGCGAGACCCGTTCGAGCGGAAAATGGCTCTCGGTAGCGAGCGAAACGACTTGACCGCTGGCGTGGACGCCGGCGTCGGTTCGGCCGGCACCACTGACCTTCACACGCTCATCGAGCAGCTTCGAAAGCGCGGCCTCAAGGACCCCGGTGACCGTCCGCGCGTCCGGCTGCCACTGAAACCCGCTGAATTCGGTCCCGTCGTATTCGACGGTCAGCCGCAGGGTCGTCAAAAACCGGCTCGACGCAGCTCGGCTTGCGCCTGCGCAAAGTCGTGATTGAATCCCTGGTCCTGCATCATGACGTACGCCGCGAGGGTGCCGGCGGTCCAGCCGGAAGCGATATCGCTCGGATAGTGCCGACCGAGGATGATGCGATCCTCGGCAAACGTCCGCGCTTGCGTAAAGACCGCGTCGCGCTTGGCCGGAACCAGCTGCGCCAGCAGAATCGCGCTGGCTGCGGCAAAGGCTGCGTGCCCGCTGGGATACGATCCGCGCTTGCTCTGCGTGGCGCCGGGACGCGGCCGGTTCCAGTAGGCCTTCGCTCCATCGATGAGGTTCTTCACATCGGATCCGACGCGCGCGAAGAAATGCGCCGTTACCGGAAGGCGCGCCGCGGTAAATTCTTGACCGATCGCCGGCGCGTAGAAAAAGACGGTTCGCACCGATTCCTCTTGCGCCTGGAAAACTTGCGTGTGGGTACGCGCTGCAAGGACCGCAGCGACCTCCGCTTCGTCGGCCTGCGATTGCGCGCTCGCGACGTCGGGTGGCGGGGGCAGCAGCAGCGAAAGATCGAGCTGCCCCGGATTGAGGTAGTAGTAGTGCTGTTGCGCACCAGCGCTTGTCGGCGCGAGCACCGCGATCAGCAGAGCGACCAGCGCCGCCGTTCGCCGCATCGTTAACCGTGCTGGCGCTGCAGTGGAAAGAGGATCACGTCGCGGATCGAGCGCTGCCCGGTCAGCAGCATGACGAGGCGGTCGACGCCGATCCCAATGCCGGCCGTCGGCGGCATGCCATATTCGAGCGCGCGGACGAAGTCCCAATCGGGCTCGGGAATCTCCTCGTTTCCGCTCGCGCGCTCGGCGACTTGCGCGTTGAAGCGGGTGCGCTGATCGTCGGGATCGTTGAGCTCGGTAAAGGCGTTCGAGATCTCCATGCTCGCGCAAAAGAGCTCGTAACGGTCGACCAGCTCCGGATCGCCGGCGCGCCGCTTGGCCAGTGGTGATATGACGACGGGATATCCGGTCACAAAGGTCGGATCGATCAAGTGCGGCTCGAGCACCCGTTCGAAGATCTTATCGAGCGCGTGTCCGTGCGTCGGCGAAGGCGGTATCTCCAGCTCGCGTAAGATCTCTTGCGCGCCCACGGGATCGAGCAGGCGCCCGCGCGTGTATTTTCCCTCGCTGTAGCGCGCAATCCCATCGAGATACTCTATCTGCGCGAAGGGTCGCTGGAAAGAAATCGTTTGACCGTCATAGGAGAGTTCGGTGTCGCCGTCGGTCGCTACCGAGACGAGGTGCGCGATCAGCGACTCGTTGAACTCGCGCATGTCGCCGACGTCCCAGTAAGCGGCGTAAAGCTCGAGCATCGTGAACTCCGGGCTGTGCGTCGTGTCGATGCCCTCATTTCGGAAGATGCGTCCGATCTCGTAGACGCGTTCGAGCCCCGCAACGATCAATCGCTTGAGATTCAGCTCGGTCGCGATTCGCAGCTGCACGATCTGGTCGAGCGCGTTGCACTCCGTCGTAAACGGGCGCGCCGCAGCGCCGCCGGCGAGGTGCAGCAGCGTCGGCGTCTCAACCTCGTAGAAACCTTGCGCGTCGATAAAACGCCGCATCTCCGCGATCAGCCGGCTGCGCGCGATCATCACGTCCCGTACGTCGGGATTGACGATCATGTCGACGTAACGTTGCCGGTAGCGCTTTTCGACGTCCTGTAAACCGTGCCACTTGTCCGGCAACGGCATTAACGCTTTGCCCAGCGCCACGAACCTGGTGACGTGGAGCGTCAGCTCGCCCATCTTCGAGCGAAACATGTATCCGCGCAGGCCGACGAGATCGCCGCGATCGAGATCGCCCCAATCGGCGAAGGCGCGCTCGCCGAGCTCTTCTTTGCGAACGTACGCTTGGAGCTTGCCGGTGCGGTCGGCGACGTCGGCAAAACTGGTCTTACCCATCGTTCTTTTTGAGAGCATGCGGCCGGCAATGCTCCACCCCTCGGCGCTCGCGTCCTGACCGGGCACGAGGAAACCGTACCGCCCCAGCAACTCGTCGGCGGTCGCGTCGACCTCAAACCGCCGCTGCTCGAACGGATCGCTCCCCCGCGAACGCAAAGCGGCCAGATTCTCACGTCTGGCCGCTACGAGTGATGCCTCGGTCTTACCGAACTCTTCCAATAGAGCTCCCGATTCCGTTACGAAGCCTTCTTCGCGGCCTTCTTCGGCGCGTTGCTTTTGATCGACTCGATCTTATACTTCACGAGCCCTCGTGGCGTCGCAACGTCGACGGTCGTGCCCTTTTTATGGCCCATCAGGGCGCTGCCGAGCGGCGACTCGTTGGAGATGCGCCGGTTGGGCGGATCGGCTTCCGCCGAACCCACGATCGAGAACTCGTAGGTCTCGTTGTTCTTTAAATCTTTGACCTTGACGATGGCGCCGAGATGGACTTCGTCGGCAACATACTCGGATTCGTCGATGATGCGCGCGTTGCGGATCATCGCCTCTAGCTTGAGGATGCGACCCTCGATGAAGGCCTGCTCCTGTTTGGCATCCTCGTACTCCGCGTTTTCGCTGAGGTCGCCGTACTCTTTAGCCTGCCGAATACGGTCGTTGACCTCACGCCGATGGACGCTCTTGAGCTCGTCGAGCTCCTGCTCCAACTTCGTCAGACCCTCCGCGGTCAGCACGATCTCTTTGTCGTTCAACTATACTTCCTCACGGGGCGCTCATGGCGAGAAACCCCCAGCCTTGACGGCGTTCTGCAACGCTGGCGCCGTTTGTTCTCAGGGGGCCCGTGGAAGGCCTTCCCGCACGCCGCCGCCCGCCGCGGTCGGGAGTTATACCCAGCCCTCGGCCCTTCCTAACGCCGCTAGCGACCCAGTTCCATTACGCGCGGTTTCAATTGCAGCTCGCGCAGCAGCCGCTCGTAATCAGCCGGCACCACGTCGCTCCACGCCTTTCCGAGCAGCGCGACAAGCGCGGCTTCAAGCACGTTGGTTCCGAATGAACGCCCACCGATATCGGGAGTCGTGGTGATCAGTCGTTTGACACCGCGCTCGGCCAGCTCCTCGACGTTGGCCTGCGTGACGGTGTTGGTCAAAATGGTCTTGCCGTCGAGGCGCAGCGGCATGAACTGACGCATGAAGTGGAAATCGCCTGCAACGATCTCGGCCTGCTCGTAATACTGCGGATATTTTGGCTCCGGCGGCTTCTCTTGCTTTTTGCCGGTTGGGTAGAAGAACTGAAACGGCAGCTTGCATGCGTCCGGAAGATACTTTTCGGCCATCGCTTCGAACTCGTGGAGGTCGCGCACCGGCATGTCTTTGTCGAGCGCGAAGATGAAATCGCCGAAGAGCACGTCGGCACCGGCGTCGACGAGCGCTTGCGCCATGCCGAAGCGATCGAGCGCGCTGACCATCAGCACGCGGCGCCCGCGCAGATCCATCGAGAGCTCGTCCTGCATGAAGCGCACCGTTGCGCGCTCGAGCGTATTCTTCAAGCCGCTGCCGTCGACTACCGGCGTCGCCTTCGCCGCATCGAGCAGCCGCAGGCCGTCGCGCAGCGCGTACCGGTGGGGACCGGCGTACAGGTAAACGTCGATGCCGCCCAGCCCAATCGCGTCAACCGTTCCATCGAGCTCGCGAACCAGGCCGATCGCCGCATCCAACTTGCCGTCGGTGCCGACGCGCGAAATATCGAAGGCTTCGCCCATCAGCGTCACCTGCGCGCGATGGTCGCGACCGCTCGACCCGAGCGAAACCGAGACGACCCGCTTCATCGGTTCACGACGCCGTTTTGAGCGGCTGCGCGGGTGGCGGCGATTTTCTCGGGCGTGATCGCGGCATCGAAGGCTCGCATGTCGGCGAGTTCGAACCCGCAGCGGGCCGCCATTACTTGCATCTCGACGACCTTCTCGAGGCTGATGCCGCGCCCGAGCGTGTAGGGTTCCAACCGGCCTTCAAGCGCGAGGACCATCGTCTCGCTCATGCACGCCAGCGCCGTACCAGCCGGCAAGTTCAAATCGAACTCGGTTCCCGGTTCGCGCACGCGCTCGAAGCGTGGGCTTCCAGGCACGCGCATGTTTCCGCCCTCCACGACCAGCACGTCGGGCCGCTCGGCCGCCACGCGCCGGCTGACGTCGTGCGGCAGCGAGAGCTCGCAAATGATGGCTCCGGTTTGGAGGTCCTCGGGTTCGATCACGTCCTGCGTCGAGCTCGTCGCCGTGAGAATGAGCTGGGAGCGGCGCACGGCGCTGGCGACGTCGGTCGTGTACTCGCTCGCGCAGGGGAGCGTTGCAGATATCTCCTCGTGGAGCTTGCGCAAGCGCGTCGCGTTTCGTGCGACCAGAATGATGCGCGCTACGTGCGGCGCGATCAGCCGCGCGCAAGCCGAACCGATCGATCCGGTCGCGCCGATGACCGCCGCGGTACACGCGGCCGTGTCAACGCCCATTTCGAGTGCGCCTCGAAAGAGGCTCTGCACGCCGGCCGCAATCGTCAGCGAGTTACCGGTCGTAACGGGGATCGGCGAACGCGCGTTTATCGTAATGCCGGCATCGCCGACGACGCCGGTAAACGCGCCCAAGCCGGCAACCTGTGCGCCGAGCCGCGCGCCGATCTCGATCGCGCCGAGCACCTTACCGTAAACCTCTTCGCGCGGAAGATCGAGCATCGACTGCGGCAGAAAGCTCGCGGCGACAAACCAGCCTTCGGTCTCCCGGCCGTCGGGCGTGCGCACTCCGGTAACGTGCACGGCGGCGTACGGTGGCATCCACTCCATGATCTTGCGCAGGATCGGCTCCCCTTTTCCCTTTGCACCGGGCTCGTAGCGTTCGATATCCTGCAGCGATACCGGATGAATCACAAAACAGAACTTGTTCACATCTGCTCCGCCTGCGCTTTGAGCGCCGCGAGCATCATCTCGCTGTTCTCGCGCACCTTTTTCTCGAGGGTCGGTCCGATCAGCTCGGCAAGCGTCGGTACGCCGAAGTCGAAGTCGACGCCGAGCATGACGTGCGTGCGACCGTCGCGGTGCTCGAAGGTCCACGCACCCTCGAACTTGTCGAGGTCGCCTTCGATAAGCTTGTAGTCGATGCGCAACGCGCCGTCATCAAAGCGATCTTCTTCGGTCCATTCGATCGGTGCCTCTTCGACGAGCGTCTTCCAGCGGGCGATCACGCCACCGGGGCGGCGCTCGAGAACGGTCACGGTCTCGACGTCGGGCATGAACTGCGGAAAGCGCTCTTGATCCTTCGCAAGCTCGTAAACGGTTCGCGCGGGCGCATCAATCACGATCGTGCTTTCGACATACGGCATCGTAACGGTAGCGTCTAACTAGAGCTTACCGAGCTTTTCGTGCGCGGTTGCGACGCCGCCGCGCAACGCTTCGAGGGCCCGCTCGATCTCCTGCGCCGTCACGATCAGCGGCGGCTCGAGGCGAATGACGCGTTGTGCGTTGAGCGTCCACGCCGCGGTCACGCCGCGCTTGAGCATCTCCGGAATGATCCAGCCGCCGTACCCTTCATTGGTAAGCTCCACGCCCACCAAGAGTCCCAGGCCGCGGGCTTCCCGCACGACGTCGGGGAATTCAGCGGCAATGGCTCTCGCCCCGGCGAGGAGCTGCGCGCCCCGTACGCGAGCGCGTTCCGCCAAGCCTTCGTCTTCGAGCGCATCCATCGCCGCCAGCGCCGCCGCGCAGGCGAGCTCGCCGCCGCCAAAGGTCGAGGTGTGGAGCAGCGGCGCCGCGCCGAAGGCTTGATTCCAAATGCCGGCGCGAGCGATGAACGCGCCGACCGGCACCACGCCGCCGGACAACCCCTTCGCCAACGTCATCACGTCGGGGACGGCCTCGTCGCGGTTGCACGCGAAACGATAGCCGCAGCGGCCGAACCCCGTCTGGATCTCGTCGGCGATCAAAAGGGTGCCGGTGCGATCGCAGATCTCGCGTACCTCGCGCAGATAACCCGTGGGCGGAACGTTGACGCCGCCTTCACCCTGAACCGGCTCGACCACAAAGGCGGCCGCATCGCGCAGCGCCGCTTCGAGCCGGCTCGTTTCGCCGAACGGCACGCAATCGGCGTCGGCAAGCAGCGGACGGAACGGCGTTTGAAAGGTTTCGCGCCCGCTCACCGAGAGCGCACCCAGCGTCTTGCCGTGAAAGGCATCCAGCGTCCCGACGATTTTCGCACGGCCCGTCGCCGCACGCGCGAGTTTGATCGCGCCTTCGATCGCCTCGGTTCCGCTGTTGCACCAAAACGAAATTTGCAGATCGCCCGGCGTAAGTTCGGCAAGCCGGCGCGCCGCTCGACCGAGCATGACATTGAACATCGTCTTGCCGGAGAGCGCGATCAACTCGAGCTGCGCGCGCACCGCCTCGATGACGCGCGGATGATGGTATCCGAGCGTAAAGACGCCGTAGCCGCCTGCGAAATCCAGATAAGCTTTACCGGTGTGATCCCAGATCGTCGTCCCGGAAGCACGCACTTCCACCGGCGAGCCGGAGAGCTTCATCACGCGAGCCAGCGGCGGATTGACGAAGGCCTTGTAGTTCTCGTACGTCTCCGTGGCGAGTTCTTGCGGAGTTGCCGCGCCGTAAAGCTCCGCGCGTTCCTCGATCATCGGGCAGCTACGCCGCGACCGGCGTGCAAACGAGCCGATCGATCGTCGCTTCGATCACGGCAATCGTCTCGGTGGCAGAATCGATGCGCATGATCCGTTCCCGCAGCATTGCGGCACCCGGAATCCCCTTGAGATAGAGCGCGATATGCTTGCGCATCTGCGGGACCGCGCGCGCCTCGCCAAGCTCGTCGACCATGCTGCGGTAGTGCACGATGGCAAACTGGAGCCGGTCGGAGGGCGGCGGCAGCGGTCGCGCGTCGCGCCCCTCCATGAGATCGCGAATCTGCGCGATCAGCCACGGATTCCCGAGCGTCGCGCGACCGAGCATGATAGCGTCCACTCCGCTCTCGCGCATGCGTCGCATCGCGAGCTGCGGGTCGTCGAGATCGCCGTTGCCGATCACCGGAATGTCGACGGCGCGTTTGAGACGCGCGATGTGATCCCAGTCGGCTTCCCCGCGATAGAACTGCCGCGCGGTTCGCGCATGCAAGGTGACGGCTTTCACGCCGGCTGCCTGTGCGCGCCGTGCGACGTCGACGTAGACGAGTGCGTCTTCACTCCAGCCCAGACGCATCTTCATCGTGACCGGTGCATCGACGGCCGCGACGACGGCACGCATGATCGCCTCGCAGCGGTCGGGATCGCGCAGGCAAGCCGAGCCGCCGTTCGTTTTCGTAACCTTCGGCGCGGGACAGCCGAAGTTGATGTCGACGATGTCTGCGCCGCATTCGCGAACGACCCTCGCGGCGAGCGCCATGGTCGCGGGATCGTCGCCCCAAAGCTGTGTCGAAACCGGCTTCTCGAGGCCGTGTTGGTCGATCATCTCCATCGTGCGGCGGCTGCCGTATTTGAGCGCGTTTGACGAAACGAACTCGGTCACGGTGAGTCCCAAACCGAACGGCCGGTAGAGCGCGCGCATCGTACGATTGGTCACGCCGGACATTGGCGCAAGTATCAGGGGTGGCCAGACCTCGATCGAACCGATCTTCAGGGGAAGCATCTCGCTAGGTCTTACACTCACGGGCTCCTGGAGCCTCGCTCACATCGGCATGGTAGAGTTGCAGCCCGATCAGACTCAAATGCGGATCGATGGCGTCGACGACGGGCGTCTGCTTGGCAATGACTTCGGCGAGGCCGCCGGTTGCAACGACGCGCGCAGCGTCGCCCATCTCGTCGCGAATCCGCGCGACGATCGCTTCGGTCTGCCCCGCGAAACCATAAACGACTCCGCTCTGCAGCGCCTCGACCGTGTTGCGTCCGATCGCGCGCCGCGGCGTCTCGATCGCGATCTGCGGCAGCTTCGCCGTCCGTCCGATCAACGCATCGATCGAGATCGCGATTCCCGGCGCGATCGCCACACCAAGATAATCGCCGGCACGCGAAATAGCGATGTACACCGTCGCGGTTCCGAAACTGACGACGATCAGCGGCGCGCCAAAACGCGCGCGGCCGCCGATCGCCGCAGCGACGAGATCCGCACCAACCTCCGAGGGGTTCTCGGTGGCCACCTCGATCAGGCGCTGATCGTGTGCCTTCAAGAAGAGCGGCGCTGCATCGAAGAAACGCTTGCAGGCCATCTCGAGCACCGGATCGAGTTGCGGAACGACGCTGGCGATCGCTACGGCATCGATCGCGCCTGACGAGAGCGCGCTTGTCGCGAACAACTGGGTAAAGAAAACTCCGTACTCGTCGGGCGTGCGCCGGCGATCGGTCGTAACGCGCCAGGTCTGCTTCAGCTTCGGGCCGGAGAAGCAGCCGAGTTTCGTCTCGGTGTTGCCGACGTCGATCGCTAAGAGCATCGCATCAACTCCTCAACCGCATCGAGCAGCCGCGCCGCTAAGACGTCTTTTTCGGCGCGCCCGAGATCGCGCCGTCCGTCCTCGCCCCAGAGCAATACGAGCGCGTTCTCACCCGTGCCGAAACCCCGCTCGCCACTGACGTCGTTGACCGCGATCGCGTCGAGATGCTTGCGTTGCAGCTTGCCGCGCCCGCGCGTCTCGAGCTCGGTCGTCTCAGCCGCGAACCCGACCAAGAAACTCGAACCTTTGCGATCGCCCAGCGCCGCCAAAACGTCGGGATTTGGGACGAGCCGCACGACCAGATCCTCGCCGGTCTTCTGCCGCTTCGATTCCGAACGCTCGGCGGGACGCCAATCCGCAACGGCAGCGGTTGCGATCACGAGATCGGCTCCGACCGCGCGTTCGAGCGCCGCGGCGTAGAGCTCCTGCGCCGTGCTCACTCGAACGACGTCGATACCTGCCGGCGGTTCAAGCGGCGTCGGGCCGAGCAGCAACGTAACGCGGCCGCCGCGCGACGCGGCTTCGCGCGCGAGCGCGATCGCGGTTGCACCCGTCGACGCATTGCTCAGAAAGCGAATCGGATCGAACGGCTCGCGCGTCGGTCCGCCCGTTATTGCAACGCGCTTTCCTTCCAGCGACCGCCGGCGCGCTAACACGCGCCCCAACGCCTCGAGGATGCGCTCCTCGCCGGCTAAACGCCCGACGCCCGTTTCGCGCTCTGCTAGAAAGCCGCGCTCCGGGTCGAGGATCTCGTAGCCCCGCGCACGCAGTTGCGATAGGTTCGCTTGGGTCGCAGGATCCTGATACATCGCCTCGTTCATCGCCGGGGCCAACAGGCGGGGAATTCGCGCGGCGAGCAGCGCGGTCGTGAGCAGATCGTCGGCGATACCGGCCGCGAGCTTCGCAATGAGGTTCGCGGTCGCCGGCACGACCAGCGCAATGTCGGCTTCGCGCACGAGTCGAATGTGCGGAATTCGCTCGGGTGCGTCCCAAAGCGAAGCGTAGACGGGACGCGCGGTCAGCGACGCAAACGTCAAAGGCGTGATGAACCGCTCGGCTTCCGCGGTCATCACCACGTCAACCGCTGCGCCCCGCTGCACCAGCGTACTCGTCAACGCCGCCGCCTTAAATGCGGCGATTCCACCGCTGACGCCGAGCAGGATGCGCGCGCCGGTCACGGTCTGATCCAGAGATTGTCGATCAGCCGCGTCGTGCCGAAACGCGCCGCGCCGATGATAAATGCCGGCGCCCGCAAATGGTCGAGCGGCGCGAACGTGTCGGCATCGACGACGTCGAGGTAGTCGACCGCAGCGACGGAGTTCAATCCACTTGCGTTGGCCGCGATCGCCTCGCTCTTGGGGGCACCGCGCTCCAGCGTTTCGCGCATGGCGAGCAACGTGCGATAGAGCGCGGGCGCCGCGGCGCGCTGCTCCGGGTTGAGATAGCGGTTACGGCTCGACATCGCCAAGCCGTCGCGCTCGCGCACCGTCGGCACGACCTCCACCTGAACCGGAAAATCGAGATCTCCAATCATGCGCCGCAACAGTACGGCCTGCTGCGCATCTTTCTGTCCGAGAAAGAGATATTCGGGGCGCACGATATTGAGCAGCTTCGCAATCACGGTTGCGACGCCGCGAAAGTGGCCCGGCCGGTACGAGCCCTCGAAGATGGTGCCGAGCGGGCCGGCATCGACGGCGGTGGCGAAGTTCTCGCCGTACATCGTCGCGACGTCGGGCGCGAAGAGCACGTCCACGCCTGCGGCACGAAGCTTCGCTCGATCGTGCTCGGGATCGCGCGGATATCTCGTCAGATCCTCGTTCGGCCCGAACTGCAAGGGGTTGACGAAGATCGATGCGCCCACGGAGGGTAGCGCTCGCGCATGCCGGACGAGCTCGAGATGCCCGTCGTGCAGTGCTCCCATCGTCGGCACGAAGCCCAGCGGATGCCGCGCCGCGCCGAAGAGCGCCCGTGCATGCGCGACCGTTACCACGCTCTCCATCTAAATTGAGAGTTCCTACGCGCGCGTTACCCGAAGAATTGTGCGGCCAACGACAAAGGGAACCCCGACGGGCAGGGCGACCTCCCCGACCACCGCCCGGCCGTTCAGGCGCGTACCGTTGCGACTGCGCAGATCGACGAGCCGGATCGCATCGGCGTCGATCTGCAATCGCGCATGCTCGCGGGAGACGTACCGATCGAGCGCTAGGCAGGCCTCGGCGCGCGCATCGTCGCGGCCGATCGTAATTTGCCGCTCGAATGACCAGGTTTTGCCGTCGAGCGGCCCGCTCAGCACTTCCAGCAGGTACATGGCTGCCAGCCCTTCTCTAGGCGATCCGCCGGCCTCCTGGCGACCATCCCCAGGCTTTAGGCTAACGACTCGACCGAGCCGGGCCGATTACTCTGTTGAGCGATGAAAGACCGAATCGACGACCTTCTCAGCCTTATCGAAGCCGAACCCGAGGGACTGCGCGCGGCGGAGTTCCTCCAAACGCAAGGCGTGCTCGACAGCCTCGTCGGGAAACGCGTAACCGACGCACGCGTGGAGGAGACGCGCATATCGATCGCGACCGCTGACGGCTGCCGATTTTACTTTTACGGATTTCTCGGCTCCGAAAAGCCAAACTAGGCGGCTGCTCAAACTACCGCGCGCGCCGCGAAAAGCGCACCGAGATAGGCATGTGCGGCGCTCACTCCTCCCTGCACGTATACTTCGAATGGTGCGCGTAACGGTGCGTCGCAGGAGAGTTCGATGGTGGAGCCGCTGATGAAGGCGCCCGACGACATGAGGACGGGATCGGCGTAACCCGGCACCGCTCCTGGGACCGGACGAAAGCGCGCGTTCACCGGAAGTGCCGATTGCAAACCCGCCGCGAAACGGGTTAAGCGTTCGGGCGAACCGAGGCGAATCGCTTGCACGATGTCGGTTCGGCGCGCGCCCGCTTCGGGTTCCACTTCGTAGCCGAGCCCTTCGAAGAGCGCGGCGATGAAATCAAGCCCCTGCAGGCACTCCGCGACGATCAGCGGCGCGAGAAAGAGCCCGTGGCAGAGCGCGCGCCCAAACCCGAGCGTCGGACCGAGCGCCGCACCTAAGCCCGGCGCATAGAGACGCGCCGCCACCCGCTCGACGAGGTCGGCCCGGCCGGCAACATACGCGCCCGCAGGAGCGAGCGATCCGCCGAGATTCTTGATCAGCGACCCCATTACGAGGTCCGCGCCTGCGTGCGTCGGCTCCCGCTCCTCGACCAACTCGCCATAACAGTTGTCGACGAGCACCCGGATTTGCGGCGCGATCCGTTTGATCGCCCGCGTTGCTCTCTCGCATTGCGCGATGCTGAGCGACCGCCGCGGCGCATATCCGCGCGAGCGTTGAATGAAGACCGTAGCGACGTCGTGACGCGCAAGCGCCGCCTCCACCGCGGGCAGATCGATCCCGCCGGTCGCATCGAGCGCGATCTCGCGATACGCGATACCTTCGTGGACCAGCGCATGCGGTGCCTCGCAGATCGCGTTGCGCAGCGTGTCGTAGGGTCGCCCGGAAATCGAGAGCAGCGTGCGCGAGGGCGGCGTGCAGGCTGCCAACGCCGCGACGATCGCGTGCGTGCCGCTGACGATCGATAGCCGCGCGATCGCGCGCTCCGCTCCGAGCACACGCGCGAGCAGTGACTCGTAACGTTCGCGCGCCGGATCGTCGTAGCCGTAGCCGGTCGTGCCCGTGAGATCGCTCTCGGCGATGCCTTCCTCCAGAAACGCCTGCAGCATATTGACGGCGACGTGACGCTGCGGGTCGTATCGGAGCGTGGCGGTTCGCTCGTAGGCCACCCGCGCCGCGTCGCGAAGCCGGCCCTCGATGCCGAAGCGCGCGCAGAGCTCGTCGATCACGCCATGCTATCCCGGGAAAGATGGCGTTCGTAAGCCCGGAAGAACGGATAGTAAATGCCCGTCGCGATCGCGATGTTCAGCAGCACGAGTGCGATTGCGCGAAGGTCCTGCGTCGCGAGATACGTGGAGACGAGCGTCGGTACCGACGACGGCACGTAAAACGCCGCGCGCGACACGAGACCGGTTGCAACCGCGACGTAAGTAACCGTTGCAAGCACCAGCGGCGCGCCGACGAACGGCAGCGCCAAATGTGGATTGAAGACGACCGGCGCGGCGAAAAGCAGCGGTTCGTTTAGGTTGAAGAGCGCGGGGATCAAGGTCGCGCGTCCGACGCGCCGCAAGCGCGGTACGTGCGAGATCGCAAAGAGCACGGCGAGCGGCAGCGTCGCTCCCGCCCCGCCCGGGAAGACGAAGAGAAAGAGCGATACGACGACGATATACGGCAGCGGCGCGTGCAGCGCGAACGCGTGCGTGTTCTGCATCTGCATCGTGAGATAGACCGGCGTGACGATCGCGGCGAGCATCGCCGGGCCGTGGACGCCCGCGGTCCAGAGAATCGTTTCGATCGCGACGATTGCGATCAGCGCGAAGTAGGTATCGCCGAGCTGCGAGATGGGGTGCATCGCGGCCGCAATAGCTCCCGAGATCGAAAGATGGAGCGCGGCAAGCAGCGCAAACGTGCCGATCGCTAGCGCCGCGCCGGCGTAATCGGCGACCGGCGCGCGCACTCGCCGGCGCAGCAACGCGATCCACCCGGCCGCGACCGCGCAAGCGAGGATAGCGATGAAGAGTCCCGACGCGCCAAGCGTGCGCAGATAGGCGATGGGATCACCGCGCAATGGGCGCGGGAGCGCAAGCGTAAAAGCGGCGACGGAGGCGATGAGGAGCGGCGCCAAGGCGTAGCGGGCCGCTCGAGCCAGTCGTATCGGAAGGATGAAGACTAACGCGATCGCCATGACGCCAAAGGCAGGGAGCAGCGCCGAAGCGAGCCGCAATCCAAGGGGCTGTCCGTGCGCCGATCCGCCGCGCAATTGCACCGCGAGCACAACCAGAAACGCCGCTGCCAGCCCGATGAAGCTCCATGGCAGCGCATCGCGCACGGCGACAACGAAGGGCAGCTCGCCGAGGCGGCGCATGATCGGCACCGCCCGCGACTCAAAAGCGAGAAACGCCTTAGAGGCGGCGGACGACGGCTTCGACGCGACCGACGATCTCGACATCGCTCGCGTAGATTGGCGCCATCGTTTGATTCTCCGGCTGGAGCCGCACCCGCCCTGCCTCACGATAGAAGCGTTTCACCGTCGCTTCGCCGTCGAGCATCGCGACCACGATCTCGCCATTTTCGGCGCTGCGCTGCGGGCGGACCAGAATCAGATCCCCGTCGAGAATGGCGGCATCCACCATCGAGTCACCTTGAACCCGAAGCATGAACCCGTCCGAAGCCCGCGGCACGAAACCGGCCCCGAGGAGAAACTCGCCTTCGATATCTTCCTGGGCCGTGATCGGGACGCCGGCCGCAACGCGACCGAGCACTGGAAGGACAACCGTTTCTTTAGCGGCCGGAAGATCTCCAGAGCGCAGCGCGCGGGGCTTGGTCGGATCGCGCGAGATCAGGCCGTGACGCTCGAGCGCCTTCAAGTGGGCGTGAATCGTCGAGGACGAGGAGAGACCCACGCGCTCTCCGATCTCGCGGACGGAGGGCGGGTAGCCGTGATCGGCGGTAAAGTTGCGGATGACCTCCAAAATTCGCCGCTGCCGCTCCGTGGCCGGCTTCTCCAAGCTCTCCTTACGCATCGTGCCTCCCAATCGGCCCGTAGAATGCCAACCGTATGGCACCCACGGCCGGTACAACCCTAGCACAAATCAGATTTCAAGGCAAACATACGTTCGGAATACCCTTGACAATGCGCGGCGGAGGCATGGTAAAATGTGGACGAACAAGCGTTTGGCACTACATATGGGAGTAGAAACGGTGGGTATAAGGCTCGACGCAATGGGCAGACGAAAACGGTTCACGCTGATGCCGGCGATCGCGCTGGTGGCCCTAGGCCTGATGATCGCCTTGCCGTCGCTCTCGAGCGTACGGCTCTACGCCGCTACGGCCCCTACCTACGTGACGGTGACCGTCCGTCCGGGAGACACCATCTGGTCGATTGCGGCATCGCATGACCGGTCAAACCTCGATCTACAAGAACTCGTCGACCGGATCAGCGACGCAAACCGCCTTCAGGGCGGCGCGCTGCAGCCCGGTCAGCATCTACGCATACCCGAGTAAGCGCCACCGTCTCGTAGAATTCCCCGGTTGACCGGTTGGGTTTTAGGCCGCCGGTGACGCATTTCAATTAGCGTGAGATCGAACACCATTGGACTAGCGCCGCGTTTGGTCACTTTCGGGTTGGCATCGGTGCTGGCCGCATGCTCGTCGGCATCACAGCCCTCGTTGCCAATGACGCACGCGTTTGGCCTGGGCAGCTTTCAAGCCACCGGCGCCGGCAAGATCAAGCACGTCGTATACATCGTGCAAGAGAATCGCAGCTTTGACGATCTCTTTCAGGGTTATCCGGGTGCCGACACCGTCTCGCGCGGCAAGAGTTTGACGGGCAAGACGATCGCGCTCGTGCCAATTAGCCTCGCGACCGAGTACGATCTCGACCATTCAGCACAGGCAATGTTCGGGGATTGCCACGGAACCGGGCAGCTCCCAGGCACGAAGTGCCGCATGGACGGCTTCAATAAGGAGGGGGTCTACGGAGGACCCGCCGGCATCAAATATCCGATGTATGCCTACGTGCCCCACGACGAAACGAAGCCCTACTTCGACATGGCGCACGAGTGGGTCTTGGCCGATCGCACGTTCGCGTCGCAGCTCGACGAAAGCTTCGTCGCCCATCAATACATCATCGCTGCGCAGGCGGCTTCGAGCGTGAACGTGCCCTACGGCCGGTGGGGTTGCGCAGGGCGTTCTTACGACGAAGTGATGACGATCACGAACTTGCGGAAAGTCGGGCCGAAGGGACAACCGCCCTGTTTCGACTACAAAACGTTGGGCGACGAGCTCGACAAAGCGCGCCTTGACTGGCGCTTCTACACCAGCAGCTACGGCAGTCCGTCGGACGGTGCGCTATGGTCTGGATATCAAGCGGTCTTTCATATTTTCAACGGCCCGGACTGGGCAAAGGTCGTCACGCCCCAAAAACAGTTTCTTACCGACGTCGCAAAGGGAAAGCTCGCAGCATTTACCTGGATCACTCCGCTCTGTGAAAACTCCGATCACAGCGGTTGCGGCGGCGGCCATGGTCCGTCGTGGGTTACATCGCTCGTGGACGCGGTTGGTAAGAGCGGCTTTTGGGATTCGACCGCGATCTTCGTGCAGTGGGACGATTGGGGTGGACTCTACGATCACGTTCCGCCGCCCTATCGAGGCTACGATAGCCTCGGATTCCGCGTGCCGTTGCTCGTGATTTCACCGTACGCGAAAGCGAACTACGTCTCGCACGTGCAATACGAAACCGCGAGCGTCTTGCGCTTCGCGGAGGACTTGTTTGGCCTCGATCAGCTTACCGCGGCCGACCGGCGCGCCACCTCGCCGGCAGCCGACTGCTTTGACTTCTCCCAAAAGCCGCGAAAGTTCGTTCCGATCAAGGCGCCGCAGGGTCCACTCTTCTTCATGGCGCAGCCCTACGACAATCGTCAGCCCGACAACGGTTAGCGACGCCGCGAGACGAGGACGAGGCTGTGGCCTTGATGCTCGTCAAGGAAGCTCAAGCCTTCCATCATCCAAGAGTCGAGCCCGCCGCCCGAATGCCGCGCAACTTCTCGAACGACGTGCGTTCGATCTTTGAGCCACGCCAGCTCGGCTCGGGTCGTCGTCGGAAAGATCGCGACTTCGCAATCCTCACATTGATAGCCGAATTGAGCTATGACTTGGCCATGCCGTCGGAAACGAGATTCAGGGTCGTCTGATAGATGGTCTTCGTCGAACCGGTTGTGCCGTTCTCCTGTCGCTGTGTCGAGTATTCGTCGACGCTGGTTGGAATAGAACGGCTCAAGTCGTAGCCGATCTTCGTCTGAATGTCGGTCTGGGGCGTGTTTTTGGCGTCAGGGCGAATCGTTCGCGTCTCGCTAATCTGCATGA
>DATHOO010000174.1:0-31583 GCA_035484815.1 Candidatus Acidiferrales bacterium | reverse complement strand
GCTTCGAACTTCCGCGTTGCGCGCTACAATATCGTAGCCATCAAGGGCAACTACGACGTGCAGCTGCAGTTAAAGCCCTCGTCGAGTTTCTCGGTCCAACCGCCGCAGAATGCGTTCATATCTGGACCCGGTGAAGTGGGGCGCTATACGCCCGCTCCGGGTGGCACGCCGGGGGCTACCTTTACGGAAGGCCCGGGGAACATCATCCAGCACCAATCGGCTTTCCAGTACGGCGTCGGCGGCCAAACCGAGAACGGCTTGACCTACGAGGCCGGAATCCAGCAGAGTCGCACGTACAACAATACCGTTTTCAATGGGTTCAATCCATATTATCTGGCGACCCTCAACCTTTCCGTAACCCAGCCGCTGCTCAAGAACGCCGGCATGAATGCGACGAAGCGCCAGCTCAAGCTCGCTTTCGTCAACGCCGATGCAACCGCCGCGCAGGCACTGGTCGATTCCTCAAACACGATCTCGCAAGTCGAGAACGCGTACTGGAATCTCGTCGCCGCTTGGCGCAACGTCGCGATCCAAGAAGAGGCGCTCCAAGAGGCGATCACTCAGCAGCGGAGCAACGTCCGGCTCGCGCAGCGTGGCGCGGCTGCGCCCGTGGACGCGATCGAGTCGCAGACGCAGGTCTCGAACTTCAACAACAACGTCTACTCGGCGCTGCAAACGGTCTCGCTGCTTCAAGTGCAGCTCAAGAGCCTCATCGTTGCCGATCCGGCCGATCCGATCTGGATCGCTAATCTGGTACCCTCGACGTCGGTGCAGGAGGCTCCCAATCCAAGCGATCTCGACACGCTGGTCACGCAGGGTAGGCTGAATCGTCCGGAAGTGCGTCAAGCCGAAGACAAACGTCTTTCGGCTGACATCGATCGCGCTTTTGCGCTGAATCAGTCGCTGCCCCAGGCGGACCTTCAAATGCAATACCTGAGCAATGGTTTTGCCGGGGTGCTCACGCCCTTCCCAGCGTTCCTGTTGGGCGAATGCGCCAACGGTAGCCCTCCCCTTACGACATGCCCGACGCCGCCGCCAAACACACAAGGCAAGATGGCGTGGGCCTATCACAACATGTGGGCCGGCTACTTTCCAATGTTCAACATCGCGCTCATCGTGAGCTACCCTATCGAAGGGCGGCTGGCGCGCGGCATGCGGGGAGTCTCCAGCGAGGAGATGACGCAGGCAAAGCTCATCCTGCAAGGCGTCGAGCAGCGCATCGGCGCCGAAGCTCGCGATGCGCTGCAGAGCTACAAGTCGGCACTTGCAAAGCTCAACGCGGCGCGTCACTCGCGCCAAGCCGCCGAAGCGGTGTACGTCAGCGAGGTTCGCCAGTTCCATCGGGGCGAATCGACGACGTTCCTAGTGCTTCAGCGCCAGCTGCAGCTCGCGGAAGCGCGCGGGCTCGAGCTGCAAGCGCAGACGCAACTCAATCAATCGATCGTCGAATTGCAACGTGTCGATGGCTCGATTCTCTCCGTAAACGGCGTCAATCTCCAGACGCTTGGAACGCGGACGCTGGCGCATTAGACGATGGCGAAGATGAGATCGCGAACGCTCCCCGCAATCATCGCCGTGGCTGCGGTCGCATTGGCGACGATGCCGCTACAGCGAACCTCGGCCCAGTCCAGCGACGCGCTGCCGCGCCGCGCGGCGTTGCCGACAGAGATTCCGTCGCCGCAGCTGCCCGTCACTCCGACCGTCGCGCCTGGCTACCGCGCACCGGAGACCGAGCCGAGCGATCCCGGACTCGTCGGCGTCACGCAGAATCCGTTCGTCGGTATTGCTCTCCAGGATGCCGTCGGGATGGCGCTAGTGAAGAACGCCGACCTTGCCGTATCCGCTTCGAACGTCCGGATCGCGCGATACCGTATCGTTCAAGCGAAGTCAAACTTCGACGTGCACCTGCAGGTCCAGCCGTCGTCAAGCTTCTCGGTCACGCCTCCGGAAAATCTCTTCTTTGCGGGTCCCGGCGTCGGCGGCTTCGGCTACACGTGCACGAGCTTTTTTGGCGAACCATTCCCTTGCTCGACGACCGGCCCGGGCTACATCGTCCAACACCAGTACTCGTTTCAATCGGGTGTTGGCGGGCAAGGGGCCAGCGGCACGCAATACGCGGCGAGCATCACGCAGATCCGCACCTACAACAACACGATCATCAACACGTTCAATCCCTACTACCAAGCAATTCTGAATCTCTCGGTCACACAGCCGCTGTTGAAGAACTCCCGCATGAACGCGGTAAAACGCCAGCTAAAGCTCTCCTTCGTCGATACCGACTCCAGCGAGGCCCAGGCCCTCGTCGATGCCTCCAATGCGATAGCGCAAGTCGAGGACGCCTACTGGGATCTCGTCGCCGGCTGGCGCAACGTCGCGATCCAGGAGGCGGCGCTCAAACAGGCAGTCGAGCAGCAGCAGAGCGTCGTTCGGCTGGCCCAGCGCGGGGTGGCGCCGCCGATCACCGCCACCGAGTCGCAGACGCAGGTTTCAAACTTTCAATCGCAAGTCTTCTCGGCGCTGCAATCGGTTTCGCACCTTCAGACTCAACTCAAGAGTTTGATCGCATCCGATGCCGCCGATCCGATTTGGCGCGCGAACTTGGTGCCGTCGTCGCCCGTGCGCCAACTGCCGGCAGCCGGCGATCTAGCGGCGCTCGTCGCGTTGGCCGAGCAACAGCGTCCGGAGGTTCGGCAAATCGTCGATCAACGCCGGGCAGCCGATATTGATCTTGCTTATGCGAAGGACCAAGCGCTGCCGCAAGCCGACCTGGTCGTGCAATATCTGAGCAACGGCTTCGCCGGTATATTGCAACCGGTACCGAACTTCGAAGCGAACGCGTGCAGTCTGCCGACGCTTTCGTGTCCGACGCCGCCGCCGCAGTCGCAAGGCAACATGACGAAGGCTTTTCATAACATGTGGACCGGCGCGTATCCCGAGTTCAACATCGCGCTGGTCTTCAACATTCCGCTGGAGAATCGCACCGCCCGCGGCCTTAAGCAGATCGCCAATCAAGAAGAAGATCAGGCGCAAATTCAGATGCAAGGCTTGATGCAACGTATCGAGTCCGAGGCGCGCAACGCGCTGCAGAGCTATCAATCGGCGCTCTCGCGCCTGAGCGCGGCAAGTGAAGGACGCGCCGCCGCCGAGTCGGTTTACGCTAGCGAAGTTCGCAGATTCCACAGCGGCGCTTCGACGACGTACCTCGTCTTGCAGCGGCAAGTCGAGCTCGAGCAAGCGCGAGGCCAAGAGCTGCAGGCGCAAACGGATCTCAATAAGGCCGTCGTCGAGCTGCAACGCGTTGAAGGCACGATCCTCACCGACAACGGCGTCAAGGTGCAGACCCTCGGCTCGCAAGCCCTCGCCTCCGCATCGCCACTGCCGCACTAAATCGCCTAGCGCCGTGGTGGCGTTTTACTCCACCGTGTACGTGCGGCCCCGCCAGCGAACGCTTCGGCTGAAGAAGCTCGCGACCCATATCGCGAGGCTCAAGAAATCGCGGAACGGCGTGAGGACCGCGTCGTCGTTTTTGACACCGAGCGCCCTGCGTGTGAGGCGATGCAGCGCAAAGCGTAAAGCGATGGCGAGCGCGAGCAGCGGCAGCCCCCAAGCGAGATTCTTCGAGAAGGCGAGACAGACGAGCGCCAACGGTACCGCGTACGTCAGGAACGAGAAGGAATAGCCGGTCGGCGCCAGCGCAAAGTGCGTTCGCGCCCAGCGCAGCTCGTGCAGCCAGAGCGCGTCGAGCCGCGTTTCCGGCACCATCGTCCGCACGACGTAGCGCGAGAGTTCGATCTCATAGCCGCGACCAGCAACGAGCTCGCCGAGCTTGTGGTCGTCGGCAATGCCTGCGCCGAGGGCTTCCAGACCGCCGATTTCGGCGAGCACGCGACGCCGCACCGCCATCGTTGCGCCCAGACAGAAACGCAGCTTGCCAAGCATCAGCGCAACCAGCACCGACGGAATGAAGCCATCGTCGATTTGCAGCGCCCCCAATCGCGCTGCAAGACTCGTATTCGGCATGCCCGCGTACAGGCACGTCGTTGCGCCGACGCCTTCGCTGACGAAAGATGCGGCGATCGCGCTTAGATACCGGCGTCCTACCCGAATATCGCTATCGGCGATGACGACGATCTCGCCGCGCGGCTCGGCGCTGGGCTTGGCCAGGTTGGCGATTTTGGGATTTGACATTGCGGCGTTCTCGCCGAGCGCGACGCGCACGATCGAAGGAAACTCCGCCGCGAGGCGTTCGACGATCCCGTAGGCCGAATCGTCGGTTGCGCGCAGAGCGAAAATCACTTCGTAAAACGCGCCATAATCTTGGTCGCAGCACGAGCGCAGATTCTCGTAGAGCCCCTCCTCGAAGCCGGCGATCGGCTTGAGAATCGAGATCCGCGGAAGAAACGCCGAGGCGAGCTGGACGCGTCGCCGCGCAAACGCGGCAACTCCCACGCAAGCTAGCGCGAGATAGACCACACCGCCCACCGCCGCAAGGAATAAAAAGGCGCTAATCGTGTTAATCAGCCAGCTCCCCGTACGTCGTGCTAGCGATGCCGTTTTTGGCGATTGCATCGCGGACGCGTGGACTCGTGAGCGCCGCCAGCTCGCCTGCAAACTCATAGCGTTCCGTTCCGCGGTCGGCGCCGGAAAACGCGGCGGTGGCAGGGTGGAAGAAGATCTCGGTGACGCCGTCGGGCAGCCGCTCGAGGATCTGCAAGACGCGCGCTTCGGTCAGCGCGCCGGCGTCGTTCACCCCGAAAGCGTAATCGTTGCAGGCGATGCCGGCGCGACGAGCCCGCGCGCGCATGAGCGCGAGCCATGGTTCAATCGTGCGCGTTCCGCCGAACGGCTCGCGCGGAATTCGGACCGCCCGCAACCCGTACTCGCGGCCGATCTCCAAAATCAAGCAAAAAACCGTTGGGTGCACGTGCATGTGCGATTGGGCGTCGGCATGGTCGAGCGTTAATCCGGTTTGCTTAAAGCGCTCGAACTGCGCCCGAATTTCGGCCGCGAGCTGCGCGCGCACTCCCGGGCGGAAGAAAAACCGGACACCGGCCTGGACTAAATCGCTAAGAAACTCACCGCGCTCGTCGACCAAATCCGGAAGGCGCTCGGCCGGCAGCACCGGCCGTCCGTTGACGAGCACGACATGCAGACCGACCGCGAGCGCCGTGAGCCGTCGCGCCCGCTCGATCGCGTCCGCAGCCGCCGGTGCCCCAACCATAAGGCTGGCCGACCGCAGAACCCCATGGCGATTCGCCCGTTCCACCGCCTCGTTGACTTCCGGCGCCATACCGAAATCGTCCGCATTGACGATGAGGCGCTTCACTGATGCGTTCGGAGTGTCATCCGAATCAGCGTCGCGTTTTCAGTATCCCGCCGGCAAGCTCGTCCACGAGCCAGACCAGGCGGCCTGAGCTGGGGTGCACGATTTGCGCGGGGTATTTGATGACGTCGACCGGCCCCTCGTAAACCGCTTCGAGCGCGTCCGCCTTATCGGCTCCTTCCACCGCGAAAGCAACGGTGCGCGAAAGATTGATGACCTTCGGCGTTATCGTAACGCGCCACATCATCTGCGACTCGGAATAGACGGCGCGCACGAGCGCCTGGTCGTCGATCGTCGGCGCCGCTCCCGGAAAGAGCGAGGCGGTGTGGCCGTCGGCGCCGAGCCCAAGCAGCATCAAATCGAATACCGGCGCGTTGCCAAGATCGGCTCGAAGAATTGAGGCGTATTCGTTGGCCGCATGACCGGGATCGATTTCTCCGGCAATGCGGTGGACGTTGGCCGGCGGAATTGGAATGGAGCTCAGGAACGCTTTCTGTGCCATCCGGTAGTTGGATTGTTCGTCGGAGGGCGGCACGCAACGCTCGTCGCCGAAATAGATAAAAACGTCGCTCCACGAGAGCTGTTCGACGAGCGGCTCGCGGCCGAGCAGCTCGTACGCCGAGCGGGGCGTGTTGCCGCCGGAGAGCGCAACGCGGAACGATCCGCGGTCGGCCATCGCGAGGTTGCCCGTCGCGATGAAGAGCTCCGCCAAAGCTTGCGCGAGCGCCGCGGGATCGCGGTAGACTTGCAGTGTGCCCCGATCGGACATCGTTAATCCTTTCTGCATGCGAGGATTTGACCCGCGGCGGCCAGCGCGTGTTGAAAGACGCGGTCGTTTCGGCTCCAAAGAATCGCGTGCTCTAAGAGGGCGGCGATGCCAGGGTTTTTGATCGCGCGATAGCGTTGCCCATGCCGGCTCGAGCCGCTGACGTTCAAAAGAATCGTCTCCCCGCTCTCGTCGATCTCGGCGACGTACTGCGAGGAGGACGTGGCCAACGCGACGCGCCGAACGCGCCGCGGTTCTCCTTCGAGGCGCATTTGGAACGTCACCGTTTTGCCTTCCCGATCGAGCAACGCATCGGCAGAAGTCGCCGTCCACTGCAGCCGGCTGGCGAGCCAGCCGAGCAGATAGAAGCCTTCGGGCTCAGAGCCGCACGCGACCTCGACGTGCCGCACGTCGCGCAGTTCGTCAGCGTCCTTACCATCGAAGAAGGTTGCAACGCACTCTTGCCAGGGGACCAGCCGCAGATAGGCGACGTCGGCCAGCGGTAAATGCGGATGCTGTTCGATGTACTCGAACAGCTCGCACAGCGCCGCGTGACCGTTATCTACCAGCGAGCTGTTATACACGATCGTTTCAGCAAGTTCCGAGAGCATCGCAAAGCGCGAATCTTCGCCGATGCCCGAGGCAATCCAAAGAAGCACGATCGGCGCGTCGCGGATGTGGAGCGCGCAGACCCAATCGCGCAACGCTTGCGGTTTGGCTCCTTTTGCGCCGATCTCGATCCAGTCGTTGTTCTCGACGTGCGCAACGCGCTCGTCACGACACGCGTCGAGCACGACTACGCGCGACGGATGCTTCGACGCGAGCATGCGAATGCGATCGCGGGCGAGCTTGCCGATCGTTTCGTCTTCGAAGAGGACGACGAGTGTCATCGTTGCGACGTGCATTTCCGCGCCGCGCTCCCGATTTCGCTCGGAGAGCTGATCGAGTATCGGCGCGAGGTTCAAAGCCATTAGAGGTGGCGCCAGTCAGGAAAGAGCGTGAAAGCGCCCTCCGGGCCTTGACTGCCGGCCGCGTAGTTGGGGAACGAAAAATCCTTCGTGTTCTGCCAGACGTCCAGAATCGGCGTCACGATCTCCCAAGCCCGCTCGACTGCGTCCCAGCGCGTAAAGAGCGTTTGGTCGCCGACCATCGCATCGCCGATGAGCCGTTCGTACGCCGGCGGTGAGACGACGCCAAAGCCGCTGCCGTAGCTGAAGTCCATGAAGACGCTGCGGATGTGCTCTTGGGGACCGGGAACTTTCGCTTCGAACCGCATCGAGATGCCTTCGTCGGGTTCGATTTTGATGACGAGGACGTTGGGATCGATGCGGTCGGTCGATTCGCCGTAAAATCGGTGCGGAATCGGCTTGAAGGTGACGGCAATTTCGGAGACTTTGCGCGGCAGCCGCTTTCCCGAGCGCAGATAGAACGGAACGCCGGCCCACCGCCAGTTCTCGACGTAAAGCTTCACCGCCGCGAAGGTCTCGGTATTGGAGTCCGCAGCGACGTCCTGTTCCTGACGATAGCCGACCACGGGATCCCCGTCGATCGTTCCCGGACCGTACTGTCCGCGCGCCGACATGCTCGGCACCGCGGCGTGCGTGCGCGGTTCGATCGCCGAAAGCACCTTATACTTTTCATTGCGAATGTCGTCGGCATCCGAGCTGATCGGCGGCTCCATCGCGACCAGTGCGAGCAGGTTGATTACGTGGTTTTGGATCATATCGCGCAGCGCGCCGGCGTGGTCGTAGTAGCCGCCGCGTTCTTCCACGCCGATCGACTCGGCCGAGGTAATCTGCACGTTCTGCACGTAGTTTCGGTTCCAGATCGGCTCGAAGATCGTGTTTGCGAAGCGCAGCGCGATGATGTCTTGAACCGGCTCTTTCCCAAGGTAGTGGTCGATGCGGTAAATTTCGTTCTCGGGAAAGACCGCCTCGATGGCAGCCTGCAGTTTGCGCGCCGACTGCAGATCGGTACCGAAGGGCTTCTCCACCACGATTCGGGTCCAACCTTCGGCGTCTTTGTCAAGCCCTGACTTCTTGAGCTGTTCGATGATCGTTGGAAAGACCGGTGGCGGCGTCGCAAGATAGAACAGGTGATTGCCGGCGGTCCCGAACTCCGCGTCGTTTTTCGCCAATCGATTTTTGAGGTCGGCGAAGTGCTGCGTGTTGTTGAAGTCGGCCGAAATGTAACTGATCCGGCGCGCAAAGTCGTTCCACATGGATCCTTGCGGCTTCGACTCGGCCGGCATGAACGTCTCGA
The DNA here is from genome assembly GCA_035484815.1 of Candidatus Acidiferrales bacterium. Taxonomy (GTDB): domain Bacteria; phylum Vulcanimicrobiota; class Vulcanimicrobiia; order Vulcanimicrobiales; family Vulcanimicrobiaceae; genus Cybelea. The sequence goes on along the minus strand of DATHOO010000174.1, from coordinate 23,232 downwards.
GCTGCTCCCGGCAGTAGTCGCGGAACTGCTCGTCGCTGTACGGCGAGCGCGCGAAGCCGACGAGCGCAAAATCGGTGGGCAGCGTTCCTTTGAGACGCATCGAGTAGACAGCCGGAAGCAGCATGCGCTTAAAGAGATCGCCGCTCGCGCCGAAGAAGACGATGCTGCAGGGACTGGCGATCTGCTCGGCCGGCAACCCTTCCCGCAGCGGGTTGCTCGCCGCCCCATCGCCGGCCGGCTGCGCGGCCGTTACGGTCTTTTCTTCAGGCATGATTCCGCTACGCACGGACGGCGAGCGCCTCATCGACCGCCGCGATTAGCGCGCGCAACGCCGGTTCGACCGCGCCCTTAAGATGAACGCGTACGCCGCGGCGATTGCGTTTGTCAAGCGACATCCAATCGCCCAGGGCCTGCGCCGCGAGCAGCGTGCGGAAGCCGACGTTCATGCCGGGGATGACCGGGTCGTCGGGATCATCGGCGGTGATCTGCAAAACGACGCAGGTATCGGGGCCACCCTTATGCAGCTGGCCGGTCGAATGTAGGAAGCGTGGGCCGAACCCGACCGTCGTCGCGACGCGATGCGCGTCACGCACCTTCAGGCGCAGCTCCGTGAGGAGCTCCGCGTGGGTCTCGTTGCGGGCGATGTAGGCGGTGATCGCGTTATAGTCGTGCGGCCGAAGCTGCGCGAAGAGCCCGGCGAGCGCCTGCGCCGGCGTTTGTGCGGTGATCGTCTTGCTGCCCGAGAGGTAGGTAACGTCAAAGCTTGAGCCATCGACGTTGGCCTTCGGCTCGTCGAAGCTTCCGCTGTGCGCGTACTTGTCGAGCAGCGCGACCGTATTATCCTTTGATTCCTGCACGTTGGGCTGATCGAAGGCGTTGATGCCGAGGATGACGCCGGCGGCCGCGACGGCGATCTCCCAAAGATAGAACTGCTCGCCGACATCATATCGGTCGTTCATGTCGAGCCGAATCACCGGATGGCCCGCCGATTCGAGCGCGCGCAGTTTTTCGTCGACGCCCGGCTCCGGATCGGCGAGATTCGCGCCGACGTAGACGAAGGTCCGGTCGTCGGAGTAATCCTCCGGCGTTCCGAGCGGCTCGCCCTCGACCGGCACGATGCCTTTCCCGAGCTTGCCGGTGGATTCGGCGATGAGTTGCTCGGCCCACGCCCCGAACGCTTTAACGGCCGGATGCGTGACGATGGTGAGTTTGTCGCGTCCGCTTACCGCGAGTCCGCCGATCGCGGCACCGAAGCGCACGCCTGGTGCGGTGCGCGGATCGACGGTACGGTCGTTGGCATGCATCGCGCCCAGCGCGCGATCGAGCAACAGGGTTACGTCGTAGCCCGCGATTGCGGAGGGCGCGATGCCCACGAACGAGAGCGCCGAATAGCGGCCTCCGATGTTCGGATCGTTTTCAAAATCGGCGGCGAATGATTCTTCCTGGGCTTCCTTATCGAGCGTCGTGCCGGGATCGGTGATCGCGACGAAGTTTCGTCCCGCGACGGAGGCGCCGCGCTCTTTGGAGACTTTTTCGTGAAAGTACGCGTAGAAGGCGTTCGGCTCGGTCGTCGTTCCGCTTTTGCTCGAGATGATGAAGAGCGTCGACGGAATATCGATCTGACCTTCGAGCTCTTTGATCTGCTGCGGGCAGGTCGAGTCGAGCACGTAGAGTTGCGGATATCCCGCAGTCGGACCGAAGGTATCGGCCAGGATGTCGGGTGCCAGCGAGCTGCCGCCCATACCGCAGACGACGGCGAAGTCGAACTGCTCCTTGGCCTTATTCGCGAACGACTTCAGGCCGGCAACCTCCTCGAGCATATGCTGTTGAATGTCGAGCCATCCCAGTGACTTTTTGATGATCGCCACGGCATCGGGATCGCTCGACCAGAGCGTGGCGTCGTGGGCCCAGATGCGCTTGAGGAAATCGGCGGCCGCGAGACGATCGAGCGCGCCGTCGTACGCGGGTTCGGATTTTCCCAGCGAAAGCCGGACGCGTTGCGCGCCGCCGGATGCGAGCAGCTTCTGCTTGTAGACGATCGCGCCGAGCAGAGCGGCGAACGAATCGGAGAAGAGGCTGACGCCCTCAACCTGCAGTTGATCGCTGACCTCGAAGAGAGAAATCTTGGCTTCTTGTAGACCACGCATTACATCGGCGGCGCCACGCAGATCGCTCTCGACCGTGTCCGCAACGACCTTCCCATGATCGAGCAGCGCGTCGAGCGTGGCCGGCGGCATCGTGTTGACGGTATCGGTACCGACGACGTTCTCGACGTACATTAAGTCCGGGTAGTGCGGATTCTTGGTCGAGGTCGAGGCCCACAACGGCCGCTGAACCGCGCCACCTTTGGCCTTCAGCGTGGCAAACTCTTCGCCTTCGAAGATTTCTTTGAACTTCTGATAGGTTAGCTTCAGACCCGCGATTCCCGTCTTGCCGAGCAGGTGGTCGAGCTTTTCCCCTTTCGCAATGCGATCTTGCAAGAGCTTGTCAACGGCGGTGTCGATGCGGCTGACGAAGACGGAGTTCACCGACCGAATTTTGTCGATGGGTTTGCCCTCGTCGAGGCGTCGCCGCAACCCTTTGACGTACGCGAGCGCGGCGCGCTCGTACATCTCGATACCAAAGATCAGCGTGACGTTGATGTTGTATCCACGGTAGATCGACTCTTCGATCGCCGGCAATCCCTCCTTGGTGCCGGGAATTTTGATCATGACGTTTGGACGATTCACGCGCTCCCAGAGCTCTTTGACCATCGCGATCGTGCCGTCGGTATCGTGAGCGAGCAGCGGCGATACTTCGAGGCTGACGAAGCCGTCGTTCCCTCCGGACGCCGTGAAGACCGTCGCGAAGGCGTCGCAGGCGCTTTGAATGTCTTGGATCGCGAGATCCCAGAAGAGCGCGTCGGCGTTCTTTACGGTGCCGATTAGTTGCGAGAGCTGTTCGTCGTAATCGGTGCCGGCGCCGATCGCCTTCTCAAAGATCGTCGGATTGCTCGTCATGCCGCGCAAACCCGTATCGATGAGGCGTCGCAACTCGCCCGAAGCGAACATACTCCGGCGGACATTGTCGAGCCAGACGCTCTGCCCGGCCTCGAGCAGCTGCTGGACTTGGTTCTTCATGAATGGTCTCCTAACGGGCGGCGAGGGCAAACTTTTGGAGCGCCAGGTCGGCGACGTTATCCGGAGTGAAGCCGTAAGCCTTGGCGATGGCGGCGGCCGGCGCCGATGCCCCAAACCGGTCGATGCCGAACGCGAAGCCGCGGTCGCCGACGTACTTGGCCCACCCCAGCGTCGCAGCCGCCTCGATCGACATGCGCGCGCCGATTGCCGGCGGCAGAACCTCGTCGCGGTACGACTGCGGTTGTTGGTCGAAAAGCTCCCAGCACGGCATCGAGACGACGCGCGTGCGCACGTCTTTGACGTCGAGAATTTTCTTGGCCTCGACGGCGAGCGAGACTTCGGAGCCCGTAGCGATCAGAACGAGATCGGGATTGCCGCCTTCCGCATCGGCGAGCACGTAGGCGCCTTTTGCAACCGCAGCATCGCGCGCGCCCAGAAACGGCAGCTTCTGTCGCGTGAGGACGAGCACCCAGGGTGCATCCTTGGCGGCGACGGCGAGCTTCCACGCCTCTAACGTTTCGAGCGAATCCGCCGGGCGAATGACGTAGCAGTTCGGCGTCGCGCGCAGCGTCGCCAACTGCTCGATCGGTTCGTGTGTCGGCCCGTCTTCCCCGAGAAAGACCGAATCGTGGGTGAAGACGTAAATCGACGGGATCTTCGCCAGGCAAGCTAATCGAAACGCCGGCTTAAGATAGTCGACGAAGTTGAAGAAGGTGGCCGCGAACGGTAGCAGTCCCCCGTGGAGTGAGATGCCGTTCGTGCACGCAGCCATCGCATGCTCGCGCACGCCGTAGTGGATGTTGCGCCCGGCGTAGTTATTCGGCTCAAAGTCGCCGCAGTTCTTAAGGTACGTCTTGGTTGAAGGATCGAGGTCGCCCGATCCACCCACAAGCTCGGGGAATGCCATCGCGATTGCGTTCATCGTCACGCCGCCGGCATCGCGCGTGGCGACGTTTCCGTTTTCGTCCGTGAACGTAGGCCAGGGAAGATTGGGGGGCACCTCATGCCGCAGCGCGCCTTCGAGCTGGGCCGCCTGTTCGGGGTTCCCGGTTTTCCACGCGTCATAGATTTGCTGCCACCGGGCTTCGAGCCCAGCGCCTTTGGCGCCGGCCTCGCGATAGAATGCGAGCACGTCGTCGGGAACGTAGAAATCGGGTTGGAGCGGCCAGCCTAGTCGTTCCTTCGATTTTTTGACGTTCTCCGGGCCGAGTGCCTCGCCGTGCGCGAGAAAGTTATCTTGTCGCGGCGAGCCGTAACCGATATGCGTTCGCACGGCGATGAATGACGGCCGGTCGGTGACGTTTTTCGCAACCGTGATCGCCTGATCGATCGCATCGACGTCGTTGCCGTGATCGATGTCGATGAACTGCGTGTGCCAGCCGCTTGCGTCGAAGCGCGCGATTGGGTCGTCGGTGAGGGTAATATCGGTCGGCCCCGCGAGCGAGACGAGATTGTCATCGTAAAAGAGGATCAGCTTGCCGAGCTTGAGGTGGCCGGCGATTGAGAGCGCCTCCTGGCTGATGCCTTCCATCAAGTCGCCGTCGCCGGCGATGCAATAGGTAAAGTGATCGACGATCGGCTGGTCCTCGCGATTATAGACCGCACCGAGGTGCGCCTCGGCGATCGCCATGCCCACGGAGTTCCCGACTCCCTGACCGAGGGGCCCGGTCGTGGCCTCAACGCCAGGCGTGCGCTCGGCTTCGGGATGACCGGGTGTCTTGCTGCCGAGCTGCCGGAAGTTTTTGATGTCGTCGAGCGTCAGGTCGTACCCGGTCAGGTAGAGCAGTGCATAGAGCAGCATCGAACCGTGTCCGGCGGAGAGCACGAAGCGGTCGCGATTGAGCCAGTGCGGATCTTTCGGGTTAAAGCGCAAATGCCGCGTCCACAGCGTGTATGCCATCGCGGCTGCACCCATCGGCATGCCGGGGTGCCCCGAGTTGGCCTTCTGGACCGCATCGACCGCGAGAAAGCGGATCGCATTAATTCGTTGCTCGTCGGCAGGCGTGTTTGGCACGGAACCTCCTTCTACTGATAAACCGTAGCACTCGGCGTGGGGGATTTGGGGACTTCGCGGTCGGCGCTTTGTTTCTTACCCGGCGCAGGGGGGCCCCGAAGCCGCTCGCCTCTACGGGAGGCATCCGGTCGAACCTGGTATAGTCGCCTTCGTGCCAATCCGTCATCTCGGCCGAATCGTTCCGGCCGCGCTTGTCGTTGCGCTAAGTAGCGTGGCGCGGGCTGCGACGGCCGTTTCCGAAACGCCGGTCACACTCGATGCGGGAGGCGGCGTGCAACTTTCGGGAACGCTCGCGACGCCCTCCGGCCGCGGCCCCTTTCCGGTGGCGCTCATCATTGCGGGGTCGGGACCGACCGACCGCGACGGCAACAACCCGCAGGCCAAAACCGACGCGTACAAGCTGCTTGCCGCGGCGCTCGCGGCGCGTGGAATCGCAACGTTGCGCTACGACAAACGCGGCGTCGGGGCGAGCCGAACGCGACAGCACGAGTCGGGCCTCCGGTTCGACGATTTTGTTGCCGACGCCGTCGCGTTAACGCGGTATCTTGAGTCGACGAAGCAATTTAGCAGCGTTTCGATCGTCGGTCATAGTGAGGGTTCGCTGATCGGCATACTGGCGGCGCAACGCGATCCCAACGTCAGGGCGCTCGTTTCGATCGCCGGCGCAGGGCGTCGCGCGCCCGAGGTGCTCGAGGAACAGTTTCGCGCCGGTGGGATCGCTCCGGCGATGGCGAGCGAGGTGGCGCAATACGATCGCTCGCTTCTCGCGGGACAAGCCGTTCCGTCGCCCGATCCCGAGCTGCTCATGCTCTTTCGGCCCAGCGTTCAGCCATACTTAATTTCGTGGTACAAATACGATCCGGCAGCCGAAATCGCAAAGTTGACGATTCCGGTCTTGATCGTCCAAGGCACGACGGACTTGCATGTGAACGTGACCGATGCGAACCGGCTCGCAGCCGCGGATCCGCATGCGAAACTGGCCATTATCCAAGGAATGAATCACGTGCTCCGCGTTGCTCCGGCCGATCGCGCGCAAAACATTGCAACCTACAACGATCCGACCTTGCCGCTGGACCCGCAAGCGGTTAGCGCGATCGCCGATTTCTTGCGCGCGCCGTGACCGACGAAACGCTGCGCGAGCGTATCGAGGCGCTCGCTCGCGGTGAGGGCGACGCCCACGGTCGCGAGGGACGCGTCGTCGACGACGTTATGGAGCGCCTCGACGAGGGAAGCCTCCGCGTGGCGGAGCCGCGCAACGGCGATTGGGTTACCAACGCCTGGCTGAAGGAGGCCATTCTGCTCTATTTTACGCGGCGCCGTCGCAAGATGCCGTTCAAGGACAATTATAAGAAGATCGGTGTGCGCTGCGTGCCGCCGGCGGTCGCGCGCTACGGCAGCTTTCTGGGGCGCGGGGTGGTCTTGATGCCGAGCTTCGTCAACATCGGCGCCTATGTCGACGAAGGTACGATGCTCGACACGTGGGCGACGGTCGGGTCGTGCGCGCAAATCGGCAAGGGCGTCCATCTCTCGGGCGGCGTCGGCATCGGCGGCGTGCTCGAGCCGGCGCAAGCCGCGCCGGTCATCGTTGAAGACGGCGCGTTCATCGGTTCGCGCTGCATCGTCGTGGAAGGTGTGCGCGTCGAGCGTGAAGCGGTATTGGGTGCGGGAGTCGTGCTGACCGCAAGCACGCCGATCGTCGACGTGCGCGGGAGCGAGCCCGTGACGATCAAGGGAAGTGTCCCGGCGCGCGCGGTCGTGATTCCCGGCACGCTGCCTAAGCGTTTTCCCGCGGGTGAGTTCGGAACGCCCTGCGCTTTAATCGTGGGGACGCGCAGCGCATCGACCGATCGCAAGACCTCGCTTAATGCCGTCTTGCGCGAATTCGAGCTCGCGGTATGAATCCGCGCGTCCTCGAGATCTCGGCGTCGCTGATTCGGGAAGTGTCGAGCAAAAAGAGAGCGAGTTCGATCGACCTCGGGTTGGGCGAGCCGTCGCTGCGGCCGAATCTCACGCACTTCGAAGCCGCGATGCGTCACGTCGCCGAATGCGGTGTCAAGTATACGCCCAACGCCGGCGATCCGGCGCTGCGCGAAGCGATCGCGCGCTATTACGGCTATCCCGGCATGGACCGCACGGCGAACGTCTGCGTGACGGTCGGATCACAAGAAGCGATGTATGTTGCGCTCAAGACGCTGCTCGATCCGGCAAGCGAGGAGCTGCTCATCGTGGAGCCCGCTTTTCCTTCCTACCAAAAAATGGCTGCGGTCGAAGGCATTCCCGCGCGCAGCGTCGCGATGCGCGAGGAAGAGGATTTCGAGTTCGACGCCGAGCGAATCGTGGCTGCAATCGGCGAAGGGACGCGTGCAATCGTGATCTGCTCGCCGTGCAATCCAACCGCGCGGGTTCTCTCGGAGGAATCGGCGGAACAGCTCGTGCAGGCCCTCGAACGGCGCGCGGGCGAACCGATTTGGCTGATTCACGACGAAATCTACCGCGAGCAGACCTTTGTCGAGGATGCGGCCGAGCTGGCGCGCCGCTACCCGCGTACGATCGTGACGAACTCACTGAGCAAGAGTAACGCGCTCACCGGTTTACGGCTCGGCTGGATTCTGGGCGAGAGCGCCGTCATCGAACAGACGATCAAAATGCACGCCTGGGCGACCTCGTGTGCCGATACCTTTGCGCAACAGGTCGCGCTGCACGTCTTCGCAACCCCCGGCGCGTTGCAGGAACATGCGGCTTGGTATCGCGATCGCCGTCAAGAACTGCTCGCCGCGCTGCGCGAGAGCGGCCTGCGCTTTGTCGTTCCCGAAGGGGCCTTCTACGTTGCTGTTGCGCTCCCACCGGGAACGTCGTCGCTGGCCGCCGCCAACGAGCTCATCGATCGCTACGACGTGGTAGCAATTCCCGGCATCGCATTCGGAGAGTCAATGGAAGGTTGGCTGCGGTTGAGTTGGGTCGGCGAGTCCGAACGCGTCCGCGCCGGCCTCTTTCGCATCGCCGAATACTGCGCCGCGCTCGCTCTGTCATCCTGACCCTTCGACTCCACCAGTTCCAGAGTCTTTATCGTCGCCTGGCATGAATTCTCGTTCTAACGGCGATCGCGAAGAAAACTTAGGGAAAAGACTGATTCACGCTGCGTCCTTCGACTACGGCGCTGCGCGCCGCAGTTTATCTTGAGCGAGCGCAGCGAGTCGAAGGGCTCAGGATGACATGGAACTCAGGATGACGCGCCGATCCAAACGGTTTGGATATTGACGAACTCGTGGATGCCGAAGGTTGAAAGCTCGCGGCCGTAGCCGCTCCTCTTGACGCCGCCGAAGGGCAAGCGCGGGTCGCTTGCGACCAAGCCGTTGATGAAAACCGCTCCCGCTTCGATGCGTGCTGCCACCTCTTCGGCCGCGTGCACGTCGCGCGTCCAGATGCTCGAGCCCAAACCGTAAGCCGACGCATTTGCAAGCGCGAGCGCGTGAGCGCGATCGTTCGCGCGTACGACGGCCGCTGCCGGTCCGAAAACCTCTTCGTCGAACATGCGCATTCCGGGAAGGACGTCGCTGACGATGGTCGGCTCGTAGAAGAAGCCGAGCCGCTCGATGGACTGGCCGCCTAGCGCGAGCCGTGCGCCGCGATCGACGCTGGCGCGCACCTGTTGGTGTATGGTCTCGCGCAGATCGGCGCGGGCGCAGGGGCCGATCTGAACGCGTTCGTCGATCGGATTGCCGATGACTTGTGCCTGCGTTCGTTCCACGAAGCGCGCGACAAACTCGGGATAAACCGCGGCCTCCACGATGAAGCGTTTGGCCGCGATGCAGCTTTGACCGTTGTTCTGGAAGCGCGCCGTGACGGCGGTCGCGGACGCGGCATCGAGATCGGCGTCGGCAAAGACGACGAAGGCGTCTGAGCCGCCGAGCTCGAGGACGCATTTCTTTAGATGCTCGCCCGCGGTGCGTGCCACCGACGCGCCGGCTCGCTCGCTGCCCGTGAGCGTGATGGCCGTGATGCGCGGATCGGCGACGATCGATTCCATTGCGTCGCCGCGCACGACGACGGTGCCGAACAACCCCTCCGGCGCGCCCGCTTCGCGAAAAATTCGTTCCAGTTCCAGGCCGCAGCGCGTCGTGTTTGCTGCGTGCTTGAGCACGAGCGCGTTTCCGGCCATCAGCGCCGGCGCGGCGGCACGAACGACCTGCCAATAGGGAAAGTTCCACGGCATGATCGCGAGCACGACGCCGAGCGGCCGAAACGCTACGTAGCTGCGTTTCGCCGACGACGCGGCTTTTTGCGGCGCGAGCATGGCCGCGCCGTGCTCGGCAAAATACTCCAAAGCCCACGCGCACTTCTCGACTTCGGCGCGTGCTTGCAGCACCGGCTTGCCCATCTCGCGCACGGCCGTTGCCGCGAGTTCGTCGCGTTGGACGCGCAAGCGCGTCGCGACGTTACGGAGCAAGGCCGCGCGCTCTTCGAACGATTCTGCGCTCCAACGCTCGAACGCGCGCGCAGCCGCTCCGAGCTTTGCATCGATCTGCCGCGCGTCCATGAGCGGAATGCGTTCGAGAATCTCGCCGATGGTCGGATCGATCGTTTCGATCATATTGCGTGGACGGCCCAGGGCCCTGAAGGGCCGGCGTAGACCTCGACGAGTTGACTCGGATGCAGATACGCGCGCGCGACGCGCTGCACGTCGGCCGGCGTGATGCGCGCAAAGCGCTCGTTGAGCGTACGGTAATAGTCGATTGGAAGATCGTTGGTCAGAATATCGAGCAGCTGTTTTGCCTGTCCGGTCGAGGAGGCTTCTTCGAGCAATGCATTGCCGACCAAACGGATCTTGGCCTCCTGCAGCTCGGTCGCCGAGACCGGCTCGTTCTGCAGGCTCGAAAGCTCTCGGCGCACGAACTCAACCGCTTCGACCACGCGTTGCGGCGATGCGCTGAGTTCGACGCGGAGATCTCCGCGATCGCCGTTGGTTTCGAGCGAGCTACTCACGCTGTAGACCAAGCCACGCTTTTGGCGCAACTCTTGCCACAGGCGTGACTCAAACGCGCCGCTGCCGCCGAGAATCTGGTTGAGCACGAGGAACGTGTCGTAATCCTTGTTCGAGCGCGATAACGCCGGTTGACCGAGGCGAATGTAGACCTGATTGGCAGCGGTGCCGATATACTGGTGGCCGCTGGCGGCTGGAGGCATTGCCATCAGGTGCGGGTCGGGTCGCGCTCCGTTCGCCTTCCATGCGCCAAAGGCGGATTCGAGCGCGTTGCGGACGCGCTCCGGCGAGAGGTTGCCGACCACCGCAATCGTCGTGAGATCCGGCCGCCAATAGCTAGCCGAATAGGCAAGGAGATCGTCGCGCGTCATCCCCTCGACGCTTTGCGGCGTCGGCTGACGCAGCGTGGGATCGCCGGTTGAGAGCAGGAGCCGATTGTACGCGCGATCGATCTGAACGCCGGAAATACTCGATTCGGACTGCAAACTGTTGGCTAACTGCGACCGTTCGAGCGCGAACCAGGGATCGGCGAATGTCGGATGCTCCTCGCCGTCCGCGATGATCGCGACGATCCGCTCGAAGTCGCTTGACATGCCTTGTGCCGAAAACGCGTCTCCGGTTGAGATGAAGGCTCCCATTTCGTCGGTCGCCTTGCGTCGCTGCGCGAAGGGATATTGCGCGCTTCCGTAATCCGCCGCCGACGATGCAAGCCGCCCGATGCCTTCCTTTGCGGCGGGCTCGAAACCCGGCGACGACGCAATGTTTCCGTTGAGCACGAAGGTCGGCCGATCGCTCTTCGTTTGAACGATGACCCGCAATCCGTTGGAAAGCCTGAACTCGACCGGTGAAAGCGCGCTGCGCACGGTTGTCGGCGTGCTGACGGCTTTGGCAATCCAGGCCGGCTCGACGATCGGACCGTTCGGCACGCGTTTGGAGAAATCGTCACTCGCCGCGGCGCTGTTCTTCTGCGAGTTTCCGCGCGGCGGGCTTTCGTTGGGGGTGAGATGACCCACTACCGTCGGACGCCGCAGATACGTGCGCGCCGTCGCGACCAGATCCGCACCCGTCAATGCTGTCAGCCGGTCGTCTTCGTCGCCGATCTTCTCGCCCACGATGCCGTACGTGTAGCCGGCGAGGCCGCCGATTCCGTCGATCGAATCGGCAGAGTAAAGGCGTTCGGCGATCGTCAATCGCTTTGCCGCCACGACCAGGTCCGGGTCGAAGCCGCTTTGCAGCGCTCCATCGAGCGTCGCCTGGAACACCGCTTGAGCTTCGCTGGCGGTATGTCCGGGGTTGAGCACGATGAAGACGTGCAGCAATCCGCCCCGCAGCTGCGTGTCGGCGTTCGCCTCGATGGCGAGCGCGATGTTGCTTTCGACCAGCGCTCGATAAAACGGCGAGCGTTGATTCTCCAGCAGCGTCGATAGCGTGCTGATCGCCGGCTCACCGCGCTGCGTGTCGCCCGGAATGGCGTAAGCGAGGTCGACGATCTCAAATGGGAACGGAAACTGCGCCTCGACGGTTTGTCCGGGGGCGGGAACGGGATTGGCTTCGAGGCGCGGCGGCAGCTTCTTCGACGGAATTGCGCCGAAGTAGCGCGCGGCTTTCGCAAAGACCGTGGCGTGCGCGACGTCGCCGGCCACGACCAACGTCGCATTATTCGGCGCGTACCATTCGTGATAATACCGGGCGATGTCGGCAACGGTCGCTCGAGCGACGTCGTCGCGTTCGCCCAGCGGCGTCCGTCCAGCCGGCTGACCGGGGAAGGCCGCGGCCCGCACGCGCGACAGCAGGTTGAAGAACGGGGAGCTCGCGTCGCCGTCGATCTCGTTGAGCACGGCGTTACGCTCGATCGCCCAATCGGCGGCACGCAGCGCGGCATGTTGCATCCGGTCGGCTTCGGTGTAGAGCGCAACGTCGAGCTTATCGGCCGGCATCTCGAAATAGAACTGGGTGTAGTCGTAATCCGTTTCGCCGTTCATCTGGGCGCCGAGACGCGCGGTGATGTCGTCAAGGCCGCCGCCCGAGATCTCCGGCGTTCCGCGAAACATCATGTGCTCGAGCGCGTGCGCGAGCCCGGTCTTGCCGGGGGTTTCCTCAAGCGATCCGAAGCCGTACCAGACCGCGCTCTGTACGACCGGCGCAGCGCGATCCTCAACGACGACGACGCGCAATCCGTTGCGCAGCGTCGTCGTAAAGATGCCGGCATCGCCGGGGCCGCTTTGGGCTTGCGCGGCCATAGGGGCGAGCAGCGCAATCGTCAGGGCGGCTTTCCAGATCGGGTGGTTCACAGGGTTTGGACTCCTAGATAATATGCGGCGGCCGACTCCACTGCGGCCCAAGGCAGACAACCGATCAGCTCGCAGCCGACCAACTCGATGCCCCGTTCGGCGGCGAGCCGGCGAATCAACTCCACGACTCTATAGAGCGGCGTTGCAGCATAATCCGTTACGTTCAGCGAGACCTGCACGCTGCCCGCGCCGCGCGGAAGGGCAAGTGCGCGGAGCGAGCGCAAGCCCCCGTTACGCTCGCGGACCGCGCGCGCGATTTCCTGGGCTGCGGTCAGATCGGTGCCTGCCAATTCAACGTTGAAGGCGATAAGGATGTCGCGCGCGCCGATGGCGATTGCGCCGGCGGTCGCGTGCCGCGAGATGCTGCCCTCGTCGGGCAGCCACGCCGTATTGCGGCGAATCTCGGGCAGAAGCAGGCGTTCGGAGCTTCGCGCGGCTGCGCCGTAATAGAATGAAGGGATGGCGTATCGCGCCCAGATTTCCGCGCCGGCGCGACGCGCGAGCGCGGCTGCGTCCGCGAGGGTGGCGTCTTGCAGCGGAACGAAGGGGAGCACGTCGAGCGCGCCGATGCGCGGATGGACGCCGCGGTGGGCGCGCAGGTCGATGCGCTCGAGCGCGACGCCGGCCAGCGCGACGGCGGCGTCAAGCGCCTGCGACGCCTCCCCGACGATCGTCAAAACGCTTCGATGATGGACGGGATCGCTGCTACGGTCGAGCAGCCGCGCGCCGGTCGGCTCTACAGCAGCGCAGGCGGCGTCGATGGTCGCCGCGTCGCGACCCTCCGAGAGATTCGGCACGATTTCGAAGAGCGGCATGCGGTTGTCGGGCTAACCGATCGCCATCCGGATCGCTTCGGCGATGTCGCGCGTGTTGGCGGGGGAGATAACGTCGCTGTAGCCGAGCTTGCGGGCTTCGGCTTCGCGTCGCTCGGCTGCGCCGACGGCCCGAACCTCGCCCGACAATCCCAGCTCGCCAAAGACCGCAACCGAAGCGGGAATCGCAACGTTGCGAAACGACGACGCGATCGCGAGCGCGATCCCCAGATCGGCGGCAGGTTCACCGATACGCAGGCCTCCCGCGACGGAGGCGTAGACGTCGTGGGTGCCGAGCGAGAACCCGGCGCGCCGCTCGAGCACCGCGAGAATCATTGCCAGGCGCTGCTGATCGAGGTTGTTGGCGAGCCGTCGCGGCGTCCCGTAGCTCGTCTCGCCGACGAGGGCTTGGACTTCGATTAAAACGGGACGCGAGCCGACGATCGATGCGACGACGCAGGAGCCGCTGGGACGCTGCGTGCGACTGCCGAGAAAGAGCTCCGAAGGATTAGCAACTTCGCGCAATCCGCAATCGTGCATCGTAAAGACGCAGATCTCGTCGATCGACCCAAATCGGTTCTTGTACGCGCGCACGATCCGATACTCACCGCTTGCCTCGCCTTCGAAGTAGAGCACCGTGTCGACTAAGTGTTCGAGCAGTCGCGGTCCGGCAATCGCGCCGTCTTTGGTCACGTGTCCGACGATAAAGCTCGCGCAGCCCGTTCGCTTCGAGTACTCCATCAGCGCTTGCGTGCAATCGCGAATCTGCGTGACGCTGCCTGCGTAGGCTTCCGATTCCGGCAGCCAGACGGTTTGAATAGAATCCACGATGACGGCAAGCGGCGTTCGCCGTTCGAGTTGGTCGAGGACCACGCGCAGGTTGGTTTCAGGAAAGACGAATAGCCCGTCGCGCGGCTCGCGAAGGATGCGCTCGGCGCGCAGCTTCACCTGGGCGGCCGATTCCTCGCCGCAAACGTAAACAACCTCGCCCATAACGGCCAGTCGCGAGGCGATCTGCAAGAGCAGCGTCGATTTCCCCGCGCCTGGGGGTCCGCCGACCAGCGTGAGGCTTCCCGGAACGATCCCGCCGCCGATCACGGCATCGAACTCAGGCATGCCGACGCGCGTGCGCATCACGCCCGCCGAACCGATCTCGTGCAATGCCAGCGGTTGCGCGGCGGCCGTAGTTTTACGTACCGCGCGCACCGGGACGTGCTGCGGACGATCGTCAAACGAGTTCCAAGCGTCGCACTGCGGGCAGCGCCCGAGCCAGCGCGGCGACTCGAAACCGCAGCCGGAACAAGCGAAGACGGAACGCGGTTTTGCCAAGGTGCTCGCTGCCCTTCTGCTGCCGCGCCGGTTTCGCCTAGGGGTGCGAACCCCGAAATGGCCGTAAAGTAGCGCAAATGATCCGGAGACGCGGTTGAGCGATCCAGTCCATCTGCAGATCGCCATCGACGGCCCCGCCGCATCGGGCAAGACGACGGTCGCACGCGCGACCGCGCTCCGCCTGCATGCCCTCTACCTCGACACGGGGGCGATGTATCGCGCTCTCGCGTTTCTAGCGCTACGCACCGGAACCGACGTTGATAATGGTGCGGCGCTGGCCCGGCTCACCGCGCTGGCGCCGATCGAAGTTACCCTCGACGAAACCGGCCCCCTTGGCTTTCGCATCTTCGCGGGAGGCACCGAGCTCGCCGAAGCCGCGCTGCAGAGCAACGAAGTAACGGCGATCGTTTCGGCAGTCTCCGCGCACGCCGAAGTACGCTCTGCCATGGTGCGCGCGCAGCGCGCCATCGCGCGCGATGGTCCGGTCGTGATGGCCGGACGCGACATCGGCACCGTGGTCTTTCCGGATGCACTGGTCAAGATCTATCTGACCGCTTCGATTCCGGCGCGGATTACGCGGCGCCGGCTGCAGCTTCTGGCGGCCGGTGTCGACATTGACGCGCATCGGCTCGCTCAAGAGATCGAGGAACGCGATCGGCTCGATCGCACGCGCGCGATTTCTCCACTCGCTCCGGCACCCGACGCGCACGTCATTGATTCGAGCGATATCGATGCGCAAGGCGTGGTCGACGAAATCTGCGCGATCGTCGCCGCGCTATGAGCATCGTCAGCGGATGATTCCGTGGTTTTACGATTTCTCGGGGTCCACCGTGCGCTGCTTGGGGCGCGCGCTCTGGCGGACACGCGTCTTCGGCAGCGCCAACGTCCCGGCCGAAGGCCCGCTGATCGTCGCCTGCAATCACCTTTCGTACCTCGATCCGCCGTTGATGGCATCGTTCTGTCCACGCCGGATCAGCTACATGGCGAAAAAGGAACTTTTTGCGATCCCGGTGCTCGGCCCGGTGATCCGCGGCCTTGGTGCGTATGCGGTGGACCGCCATGGCAGCGCTACGGCTGCGATTAGGCGCTCGCTCCAAGTGCTCGAAGAAGGTGGTGCGATCGGCATCTTTCCGGAGGGGACGCGCAACCGAAGCGGCACGGTGCCACCGCAGACGGGGGTCGCCTTGCTGGCGTCGCTTGCGGGTGCGCCGGTGGTGCCGGCCTGTATCCTCGGCACCGACCGGGCGCTGCGTTTGGCCCGAGTCGACGTGGCATTCGGAGCGCCGCTCGCGCTCCCAGCGGGCCGGAAAGCAACGCGCGAAGATTTGTCGAAGTTCACCGCCGAGATCATGAAGGCAATTGAAGCGCTCGCGGGGAGCATGAGTGGAAATTCGTAAGGCGTCGGTCCAAGGCTTCTGCTTCGGGGTGGCGATCACGGTGAAGAAGGCCGAGGAGTCCATCGCCTCGCGTGGCGATGTCACCACCCTCGGTCACGTGGTGCATAACCCGCAGATGGTTGAATCGCTGGCAGCTCGTGGCTTGAAGAACGCGCAGACGGTCGACGAGGTCGATGCCGGCGCGCTCTTCGTGCGCGCGCACGGGCTGCCCGTTGAGGTCTTCGATAAGGCGAAAGAGAAGAATCTCGAGATCATCGACGCGACCTGTCCGATGGTGACGAAGATTCACGTGCAAGCGGAAAAGCTCAAAGCCGATGGATATAAGATCGTAGTGATCGGCGATCCGAACCATCCCGAGGTCAAGGGCACGCTCAGTCACGTGCCGGGTGCCTGGTGCATCCAAAGTCCCGCCGACGTCGAACGACTGCCGCGCTCGAGTCGCGTCGGCGTCGTCGTGCAGTCCACGTGGTCGGGCGAAGGTTTCACCGAAATCGTCCGTGAGCTCTCAGCTAAGTATTACGAGGTGCGGGCGGTCAATACGATTTGCACCGACACGCACAATCGCCAAAACGAAGCGCTCCGTCTCGCCAAGAACGTCGAGGTAATGGTCGTCGTCGGCGGAAAGACGTCCGCGAACACCAAACACCTTGCCGATCTCTCTGAATCACACGGCGCGCGCGCCTACCACATCGAGGGCCCCGACGAGTTGCAGGCGCAGTGGTTTGACGGCGTAACCGTCGCAGGATTGATGTCGGGCGCATCGACCCCGGGTTGGCTGGTCGATCAGGTCGAGGCGCGAATGGAGGAGTTGGCCGTCTCTGCTTAACCTCGTTACGCTTTCCGAGTCTTTCGAAAGCGCCCTCGAAGAACGGATTACCGGATATCGGGGATCGAGAGAGATCTCCGATATGCTTTTGCGCCACTTTGGTTATGCACCGTACGGACCTGCGCGGCGAGGAAAGCGATTGCGTCCGCAGATGGTGATGCGGGTTGCGGCCGGCGAGGGAGCGCCGCTGGTCAATGCGCTCGATGCGGCGGTGGCCGTCGAGATCTTTCATAACTACTCGCTCGTCCACGACGATATCGAGGATCGCGATGAGCTCCGCCACGGGCGGCCGACGCTTTGGAGCGCCTATGGGATCGCGCGCGCGATCAACGCCGGCGACGCGATGTGCGCCCTGAGTTTTCTCAGCCTCGAGCACGCCGCCGCACGTTTAGACGCGCGGCGCGTCCTGAAGATGCTGGCGCTACTTCACGAAGCGCACGCCGTGATGTGCGAGGGCCAATCGCTCGATTTGTACTTCGAGTCGCAGCGTTCCGTCGATCTGCCGGGATACCATCGTATGATCGAGTGCAAGACGGCGCAGCTCTTCGACGCTTCCTGCCGGCTCGGCGCCCACGCGGCAGGCTGCGATGAGCCGGCCATCACCGGTTATGGCGCGGTTGGGCGAGCTTACGGCATGGCCTTTCAAATCCGCGACGACGTCGCTGGGATCTGGTCGACCGTCGGTGAGACGGGCAAGACCGTCGCAGCCGATATCGCGCGCCGAAAGTGGACCTTTCCGGTCGTGTGGGCGATCGCGCAGGCGCCTTCGGCGGCACGCGCCACCGTTGCCGACGCCTACGCGCACGGGGATCCGCTCGACGCCGCAACGGTCGACCGCGTCGTCGCCGCGCTCGATGCCCTCGGCGCTCGCGATGCCGCGGCGGAAGCCGCCGCGGAACATCTCGCAGTTTTGGAAAACCATCCAAATCGCGAGCTTTGCGAGTTTCTCTGCAGCACGCTCGGCCTCGCCGCCGCTCGTTAATCGCGAAAAAAAGGAAGAAGCGTGAACGTCAACGGTACGATCAGTACCTCGGCTCGCCAGGTCTCGCAGGCATGGGCACTCCCCGCGCTGCTGCTCGTCGGTTTCGCCCTTCGGCTGGTCTTCATCACCAATGAAGGCTTCAAGACCGACGTAACCACCTACGTCGCGTGGGCCCTTGCGCTCAGCCAACACGGCTTCGCGTCGTTCTACTCGACGATCGGCTTTGCCGATTATCCGCCGGGCTATTTCTACATTCTCGCGGTTGTCGGGCACTTGTGGCAGCTGTTTTTCAGCGCGCACGATCGCGGCTACGCCCTGCTGCGAGACTTCGTGAAGCTTCCAGCGATCCTCGCCGATCTGGGCGTCGGCGCGCTCCTCTACTTCACGGTTCGTCGCTTCGCGGGTGCCGGCTACGCGCTCGGCGCGGCGGCATTCTACCTGCTCAATCCGGCGACCATCTATATCTCGGCGCTCTGGGGACAGGTCGACTCGATTTCGGGTGGTCTTGCTCTGCTCGCTATCTACGCGCTGCTCCGGAGCTCCGGCCCTTCGTCCTTTGACTCCGCTCCCTCCGCTCAGGATGACACAACCGGTAACGCGCAGCTAGGATGGATTGTTTTTGCGTGGCTCGCGTTTGCCTATTCGATATTGATCAAACCGCAAGCTGCGATACTGCTGCCGTTGTTGGTCGCCTTCGCTTTTGTCGATCCTGCGCGCCGCCGGGCCCGCCTCGCCGCAACCGGAATCGGCATCGTCGCCGGAATTCTCTTCGCACTGATCATCACCGAGCCGTTTCATCCGGGTAATCCGATCGCGACGCTTGGATGGCTGCTCGAACGCTACGCCTACGGCTCGAACGTCTATCCTTACAACAGCGTCAACGCCTTTAATCTCTGGGCGTTGCGGGGCACGCTGTGGCTCTCCGACAGTCAGCCGATTTTCCTCCTGCCGCAGTACCTTTGGGGTATTTTGCTGGTGCTCGCCGCGCTTGGCCTGGTGGTCTGGCGCTACCTGCAAGACCGTACCCCACAAGCCTTGGTCGAAGGCTGCGCGATCGCGTCGTTGGCTTTCTTTGTGTTGGCGACCCGCATGCACGAGCGTTATCTCTTCAACGGGCTGCTCTTCACCATCGCTTGCATTCCTTTTGCGCGCCGCTATCTCTGGGCGGCGATCGCGCTGACGGTCGTGCTCTTCGCCAATCTCATCTACAGCCTGCAATATCTCAACGCTGTGACCAACGGCGTCCCAGGCGTTAACGAACAGAATTTGTGGGGTCTGTGGACGACGGCGTTTTCACTGCTTGCCGTCGGCACGTTCTTCGTGCTGGGATATATCTATCTCGGCGCGGCGGAGGGCGCCGCTGCGGTGCCGGTCGCTGGTGACAAGCCGTCGAGCGGGCGCCGCGCAAGCGCCGCCGCGGCGGCGGAGGCCGGCACGCGCGACTGGTTCGATCCGCGCGAGGGTTTAACGGCGATGCGAGCGCCGGTCGACTACGTCATTATGGCGGTGCTCGGCGTGGCGAACTTCATCGTCTCATTCATCGGCTACTGGTGGCCGCCGGGCAAAGTCTTCGATGAGATCTACTTCGCGCGCGCGGGCGAAGAGTATTTGCAGAACATGCGCATTTACGAAAACACGCATCCGCCGCTCAGTAAACTCCTCATTACGTTCTCGATGATGCTTTTCGGCGGCATGCCCCGAGGGCATGGTCTCGGCGGATGGACCTTCCTCAACGCCGCGATCGGTCACCTGAACAACGGCGACAACTCGTATGGCTGGCGCTTTCTCGACGTCGTTTTCGGCGCGCTTGTCGTCATGCTGCTTTACGTTTTCGCCAAGCGGATCACGGGCTCGACGCTTTTTGCTACGATCGCCGCGCTGCTATTGAGTTTTGACGGGATGCACTTCGTGCAGTCACGGATCGGAACGCCGGAAGGTTTCGTCATTTTCTTCGCTACGCTCGCGGTTTACGCGTTCTATCGGTTCTGGATCAGCTCGCAGGTCGGCGACCGCGCGCACGTCACCGTGCCCAACGTTGCTGCAATCGGCGGCGCGGCGGCCGCGCTGCTCGCCGGCGCGATCGTCGGCCAGGGCGGGCGTCTGCTCGTGGGCCTCGATGCGGCCACGGCGACGGTCGTGACCCTCTATCTTGCCTGCGGCTGCTATTTGCTAGTCCGCTACCTCGTCTTCCCGCGCCTTTATGCCGATGGACGGCGGGAGTTGTCGTTTGCGGAGGGCTCGTACGCGCTACGGGGCGATGATGGGACGGCGGTCTTCGCCGCCGACGGTGGTGCGATCGACGCGCGCGGCAAGATCCAGCGCGGCGCGATCTCGCAGGCAAAAGGCAGCGCACTGGTCTATAGCGACGATCCGCTGACGATCGAGTATCGGCGCGACGCCAGCGTACGCTACGAAACGCCTGCCGGTGATGCCGTCTACGCAGAAGACGAAATCCGCGCCGGCCCGGCGATCGAAAAGGGCCGCTCCTCGAAGCTCTGGCTGATTCTCTTTACGGTCGCGCTCGGTTTGCTGGTCAGTTCCAAGTGGTACGGCGTCATGGGCTTTGGCGTGAGCTTCGCGGTGCTGATCTTCGTTACGGTTGCCGGGCGTTTTTCGTTGGAACGGCGCCGGCCGCTGCTATGGGGCAACCTGCGCGGGTTTAGGCTCGACGGCGCGCTGGCGACGATCCTCTTCGTAAGCGCCTCGGTCTACCTGCTCGTCTGGGTGCCGGATTTGTTGCGTCACTCGCCCGATCCAAACGAGATTCATAACCTCAACGATCTCGTCGGTCGCCAGGCTTCGATGTTCAACTATCACGATACGCTAAAAGCCACGCATCCGTACTCGTCGCAATGGTGGGAATGGCCGCTCGATTACGTACCGATCGCGTATTTCTACGAAGACCACCGCAAGAACCCGACCAATCCGCAGGGGTGCTGCGTCTACGAGATCACGTCGATGCCCAATCCCGCGGTACTTTGGTTCGGTCTCTTCTGCGTGCCGTTTGTTGGCGTCTTAGCCTGGCGCGAACGCAATAAGGGGTACGCCCTCATCGTCGTGACCTATCTGCTGCAGTGGCTGCCGTGGATGAGATCGCCGCGCATCACCTTTGCCTATCACTTTTACGTCAACATACCGTTGATCTGCCTCTGCAACGTCATCGTTCTGCAGCGTTTTTGGCAGTGGTCACAGCGCCGCGACAACGGTCGCTGGCTGGGTACACTGGGGGTGGGCGCCTACGTGGTGGTGGCAGCGCTGGGCTTCATCTATTTCTATCCGATCTTGGCGGCCTACCCGATTAGCTGGGCGGCGTGGCATCAGCGGATGTGGTTCCCGACCTGGATTATCGGGCCAGGCTAACGAAAGGCGGGCGATATGTCCGGACACTCCAAATGGCACAACATCAAACTGAAGAAGGGCAAGGTCGACGCGCAGCGTGGCGCCCTTTTTACCAAACTGAGCAAGGAGATCATCCTTGCAGCGAAAGGCGGCTCGCCCGATCCCGAGGCGAACTATCGTCTGAAAATGGCGGTGGAAAAAGCCCGCGAGTTCAACATGCCGCACGAGAATATCAAGCGCGCGATCTCGCGCGGCTCGGGGCAGAGCGGCGAACGGGAAATCGAAGAGATTCGCTACGAAGGCTATGGGCCGCACGGCTTGGCGGTTGTCGTCGATGCCGCTACCGACAATCGCAATCGCACCGCCGGCGAGATTCGCTTTCTTTTTAGCCGCCACGAGGGCACTCTCGGAGAAACCGGAAGCGTCGGCTGGATGTTCGACCCGGTCGGCTTCGTCGAACTCGACCCGGGCGGACGATCGGAGGACGCGCTCATGGAGCAAACGCTGATTGACGGCGTGGAGGACATCGACTATGACGAAGAACTCGCGGTGATTTACACGCAGCCGACGCGTCTTGCGGGCGTGCGCGACGATCTCCGCGCGAAGGGCTTCAAGATTTCCGACGCGTATCTTGGCATGCGCGCAAAAACGAAGCTCGAGTTGCAGGGCGGCGAGCTCTCCGCCGCGCTGGCCTTCCTGGATGCGCTGGAAGAGCACGAAGACGTGCAGCGGCACTTCAGCAATCTCGATTTTAGCCATGTGCCGGCGGAGGCGCTCGCCTGAAGTCGTCGCTCCAAGCGTATCTGCCACGCGATTGGCTCTTTCCAATCGCTTTGGTCATTTTCGTTGCCGTCGTCGTTTGGTTCGGACGGCAAATCTTTGACTTTCTCTTGCCATCGTCCACTACGGTGACGCTGCCGTCGTTCGTCGGCGAAACGCTGGGCGACGCGAACGCCGAGGCCGGACGGCTGAAGCTCAACGCCGCGGTCGTCGATCACACCACGAGCGATCGTTACCCGCAAGGGGTGGTCATCTCGCAGCGCCCCGATCCCGGCGATCAAGTCCGGCAGGGACGGCAGATCTCCTTTGTGATCAGCGACGGCATCGTCGCGCGATTGATGCCCGATCTGCGGTACCAATCGATGCGCGAGGTGCAGCTCGATCTTTCGCGTACGCATCTGCAGCTCGGAAAAGTGAGCTATGCGCGCAGCGACCTAATTCCAGACGGCCACGTTATTTCGCAGAATCCCGCGCCGCTGGTCAGCGTGCACGAGGGCGATGTCGTGACGCTGGTCGTGAGCCGGGGAGGCCGCACGAACGTGATCGTCCCCGACTTCGTCGGTTTGACGATCAATCAGGCACGAGCGCTTGCCGCAAGCGCCGGTATCAAGCTTGGCCAAGTCGTCTGGACGCCGCTCGGGAAGAAGGGGCCGCCGCACGGCATGGTCGCGCGTCAGAGACCGCCCCCGAAAGCGAGAATCACGTCATTCGATCCCGTCGCCCTTCAGGTGAGCGCGGGACCCAACGAGTCCGGATATCTTCTCCGGCAAGTGCACGTGCTCGTTTCCGTGCCCGTCGTCGACAACGCGCAAAACAGCGAGCAGCAGAACGACCAACCAGTCGACGTGCGCCTCGCGTTGACCGACGCGACAGGCCAGTACGATTTCTACCACGCCTTCGCGCAGCCCGGTCAAAAACTCGACTTCAACGTCACCGCGGTCGGGACGTCGCTGCTCGACATGTACGTCAACGGAACGCTGGTCGGCGAAACGCGTCTAGGCACCGAACCGCCGATAGTCTACCCAAGCAGCTCCCCCGCACCGTCCGAGTCCCCGTCGCAATGAATTCTTGCAGCCGGCTGCTCAGCGCGAACGGACGTTGGGGTATTGCGTCGAGAGCGCTCGTCTCGGCACATCCATGTGCCGCTCCTGCTCTCGCACTTTTTCGGGCAATCCTGAGCGAGCGCAGCGAGTCGAAGGGTTTGAAACAGCCATCCATGGCTGGCCCGAAAAAGTTGCGAAGTCTCGACTCAGCACACCAGCCCGTCCTCACGTCGAACCTGCGGCTGCTAGAAATCATTGGGAGGGGGACTCGGACGGTGCGGGGGAGCTGCTTGGGTAGACTATCGGCGGTTCGGTGCCT
>DATHOO010000173.1:0-4392 GCA_035484815.1 Candidatus Acidiferrales bacterium | reverse complement strand
CATGGTACGGCTGGAGACCCACCAGCTCGAGCAGCTCGCGCACGCGCGCACCAACCGCTTTACCCGTTGCCAGGCCGTGGATGCGCACCGGTTCGGCGACGATCTCGCCAACGGTCATCCGCGGGTTCAGCGACGCAAACGGATCCTGGAAGATGATTTGGACCGAGCGCCGCAGCCGGCGGATCTCGCCCCGATTCATCTTTAAGACGTTGCGATTTTCGAAGAAAATTTCGCCCTTCGTCGCGGGCAAGAGCCGCAGGAGCAGCCGTCCGATGGTGGTCTTTCCTGAGCCGGACTCGCCGACGAGCCCGAGCGTCTCACCCTCCTGGATCGTGAAGTCGACGCCATCCACCGCGCGAACGTCGGCGACATGGCGCGACATCAACCCGGCGTAGATCGGAAAATATTTGTAGAGATCCTTCGCGCTGACCAGCGCGCCGTTCGTCACGAGGTGCTTCCGATCGGCGCCGTCGGCAGCGTCTGAGCCGACTCGGGTCGTTGGTCGCGCGCGCGTTCGTCGTAGAGATAGCAGCGCGCGACGTGACCGGCGCCGAAATCGTAGAGGGGCACCGGCTGGTCGCAAATCGGCATGCGGTAGATGCAGCGTTTTGCAAACGCGCAACCGGGCGGAAGGCGCAAGAGGTTCGGCGGTTGACCTGGAATCGGCTCGAGCCGCCGCTGCTCGCGCTGGTCGAGACGCGGAAGCGAGGCGAGCAGTCCCTGCGTGTACGGCATGCGCGGCTCGTTGAAAATCTGATCGGCCGTCCCGTACTCCACCATGTTCCCGCCGTACATCACTAAGACGTTCCGGCAAAACTCCGCGACGACGCCGAGGTCGTGCGTGATCAGAATGATCGCCGCGCCCGTTTCGCGCTGCAAATCGTTCATCAACTCGAGGACTTGCGCCTGGATGGTGACATCGAGCGCCGTCGTCGGTTCGTCGGCGATGAGCAGCTGCGGGTTACAAGAGAGCGCGATCGCGATCATCACGCGCTGGCGCATGCCGCCGGAGAACTGGTGCGGATAATCCCCCAGCCGTTTTTCGGGCAGCGAGATCCGGACTTTCTTGAGCATCTCGACGGCTCGATCGCGCGCGTCTTTTTTTCCTAAACCGAGATGAAGCCGAACCGCTTCAGAAATTTGCTCGCCGATCGTGAGGACAGGATTGAGCGACGTCATCGGATCCTGGAAGATCATCGCGACCTTGTAACCCCGAATCTGGCGCATCTCGGCTTCGCTCTTCGCGGGGAGGTTCTCGCCGTTAAACGCAATCTTGTCGGCGACGACGGTCGCGTTGCGCTCCAACAGGCGCATGATCGAGAGCGCCGTTACCGATTTCCCGGACCCCGATTCACCGACGATGCCGAGCGTTTCGCCCGCGTCCAGAGCAAACGAAAGGCCGTTCACCGCGGTGACCGGCCCATCTTCAGTGCGGAACGTCGTCCGCAGATTGCTGACCTCGAGCAGCCGCACGAGTCTCTTGCGCTGCCTTAGATGCCGGTTAGCGAGAGGATGAATCCGAAAACGACGAAGCAGACCGCCACGAAACCGGTCACGCGCTTGAGCTGCTCTTCGGCGCCGAGCCGCCCACGATAGTTTGACTCAACGCGACCGCCGATAGAGCCGGTGAGCCCCTCCTGTTTGGTCGTCTGAGCGGCCAGCAGGACGATCAGCGCGATCGCAGCGATGATGAAGAGACCGGCGATGCCGTGCGTCAGCCAAGGGGCGTGCGAGGCAATCCAACTGGTCGGGGCGATGGGCGGTGGTGTGGGTGGTACGGCAAGCGGAGCGTTCGGCGGTACCGCACCATGGGGCAAAAGCGTCGCCGCCGCCGCCGGTACGACCTTCGTTGCCGCCACCGCGATCAGGAGAATCGAGTTCATTGCGGCTTCCTCTCTACGACTGCGGGCCCCGACGCCCCTTCGGCTCGGCCCTCAGGGGCCTCGCTGCGGCCTGAGCGAAGACCCTGGGCGTGTCCGACTCCGAGAGGCTGGACGAGCCGCTCCAGGCGATCGTTCCGATCAAGAAGCGGCGCGTCTGGCGTGATCTGGCGCGTATTCTATCGACGATCTTTAATCCGTTTCTGACCGCGCTCGCGCTCTTCGTTATCCTCGCGCATATCGGCGCCAAGGACACGCTCGACTTTTGGCGGCTGCTCTTCGTCTCGACGTTCTTCACCTCTCTCGGCCCGATGCTCTACGTCTTCTGGCTCTACGCGACCGATCGCATCTCGGATCTCGAGATGTCGCTGCGCGGCCAACGCGAGCTCGTCTTCGGCGCGTTCGTCGTCTTCGATTTTCTCGGCGTGGCCGCGCTATGGCTGCTCCACGCGCCCAAGCTGATGATTGCGGCGATGCTCGGCTACTTCGTTTCGACGCTGGTCGTGCAGTACATAACTCGCTACTGGAAGATCAGTACGCATGCGATCGGCATTACCGCGCCGCTGGTCGCACTGACGCTCCTCTACGGCCGCCAGCCGCTTCCGTTCCTCGTGCTGGTCCCGATGGTCTGCTGGGCGCGCGTCTACCTCAAAGCGCACACCGTCGGGCAGGTGCTCGCCGGCGTCGCACTCGCGGTCGTTACGACCGGCTTCTTCTTCTCCTTATTTCACATCGGCTTATTCTCAGCGCACTAGCGCACCACAAAGCGGGCTTTTCTACACTGTCACCCTGAGCGGAGCGAGGCGCAGCCGAGCGTAGTCGAACATTAGTAAACTGCGTTTTGAGCATCGACGGCACCGGCCGGAGCCTCGCCGTACGGGAAACCGATCGTAGCTTTGACGCGAGCCGCTCCGAGAATGGCGCGAGGTAACCGGATCCGGGTGTACCTTTGATACTCGAGTAGTATGGCGGCGAGTTACAGCGTACAATCGCATCCTGACCGTACTTCGCGAGGCAATGGGCGGCAACGAGGTCGCGAGGCTCATGGCTGCAGACGCGACTTGACGGAAGAGCAAGCGGCCGAAGAAACGTCGGCGGCGTCACCTCATGTTGTATGAAGATCTGCTTTCGAGGCTCCTCGTCATGCGTGCGACGCTGGCCCGGAAGGCGGCTTCGTCGCCGCTCGTGACGTAGGTCGTCTCACCCGCGCCGTTGGCGCGCTCGCCGAGCAGATTGGCGATGCGCTCGGCCTGCACGATCGCCGGGTCGACGAACGCCACGTCATCGCCAAGCACCGCTCGGAAATGCGACTCCAGCACCGGGTAATGCGTGCAGCCGAAAACGAGCGCGTCGAGATCGAGCGGGAGATGCGAACAGACCTCGGTGATGGCGGCGCGCGCCTCGGCACCCTCGATCAGGCCGGCTTCGACAAGCGGGACGAGCGCGGGCGCCGGCACTTCGACGACGTCAATGGCGTCGATACGTTTGCGCAGCGTGCGACCATAGGAACCGGCGCCGACGGTCGCGGCCGTGGCGACGACGCCGACGCGACAGAAACGGCCGCGCTCCACGGCAATCGCTGCCGATTCGATCAGGTCGATCACCGGCGCGCGCGACTCGGGCCAGCCATAGCGCTCTGCGATCGCGCACGACGTATTGCAGGCCATGACGAGCGCATCCACGCCGTATTCGTCGAAGCGCGCGAGATTCGCGCGCAGCAACCGCAACAGATCGGCGTGAGTGCGGTCGCCGTACGGCACGTGCGCCTGATCGGCATAATAGAGGACGTCAACAACGGGCAGGCGCTCGCGCACGCGCGCAAGCACGGTCAGCCCGCCGAGGCCGGAGTCGAATAGACCTATCAACTAAAACGTCCTTCGACTGCGCGCCTACGGCGCGGAGATTATCCTGACCGCAGTCGAAGGGCTCAGGATGACAGCGAGTATCACTGCGCGGGCTGGTTGGGGACGGGGTGCTCCTGCGCGTATTGCGCGATGCCGTCGGCGATTTCTTGCACGACCTTTTGACGCCAGGCCGCCGACGTGAGCAATGCGTAGTCGCTGGGGTTGGAAAGGAACGCGGTCTCGACGAGCACTGCCGGCATCTTCGTATGGAGCGTGACGTAGAGATGGCTCTTTACGATGCCGTCATCTTTCGTACCATCTGACGCAAGTTGGCGCTCGACGACCTGCGCCAACGGAACGTCGTCGGGCTTAGAAATATAGGTCGTCGTGCCGTATGGCCCCGAGTTGATGAACGCGTTGACGTGAATGCTGACGAAGAGCCGCGCCCCGGCGCGATTGGCGACGTCGACGCGCGCCTGCAGCTCTTGATGCGCGCTGTCGTCGGGCGCGTAAACATCAACGTCGGTGTCGTGGGTCAGCTTCACTTGCCAGCCACGCGCGACCAGGAGATCGCGCAGGCGTTTGGCCATGTCGAGCGTGAGATCTGCCTCGGAAACACCGCCGTGGACCGTCCCACGATCGCTTCCGCCGTGTCCAGGATCGATGAC
>DATHOO010000172.1:0-15840 GCA_035484815.1 Candidatus Acidiferrales bacterium | reverse complement strand
CTTACGGCTTGATCGTGTAGTGATCGGTGATTTGTAAGCCGATCGGCCCCTGTTCTACCGTGAACGTGGTGTAGTACTCACCGGAACTGGTTTGCACGTCGGCCGTGACCGTATACTGTTGCGCGCCGCCGGCGGCGGTTCTGATCGACGCAATGCGCGCGCCCGAGTTCATGAACGTCTCCGTGGGGGTGCCGTGCGCGAGGTACGACGTCGCCGTTTCGCGATCGCCACGAGCGAGTGCACCGAGATAGGAGCGCACGACCGCAGCAGCTCGCGTGTCGCCCGAGGGCGCAGCAGTTTGCGCGGGCGGCGCGGCGGTATGCAGTAGCGGCGTAGCAGTGCGCACGGGCACGGTAGCGACCGGCGCCGCCGGAGTGGGGGTTGCCCGCGCCGGTGAAAGCGTCTTCGGCGTGGCTGAGGGCTTGGAAGTCGCTGCCGCAAGCAGCTTCTTCGGCGCTGGCGTCGCGCGCCTTGCTCGGGTTGTAGGGGTTACCGAGGGCGCCGGCGAGACGGTTGCGCTACTCAGCGGCGTTGGCGATGCGGACGCCGTAGGCGACGGGGCCGACGTCGGCGAGACCAACGGTGCTGGTGTCGTCGTTGGTGGCGGGGTAACCGGCAGCGGTGTCGTTTCCGGCGGAGAGACAACGGCTACCGTCGATGGCGCCGCCGCCGGCGCCCCCCGCGAACCTCCGAAGAAATGCGCTAACACGCCGCCG
Organism: Candidatus Acidiferrales bacterium; assembly: GCA_035484815.1. GTDB lineage: Bacteria > Vulcanimicrobiota > Vulcanimicrobiia > Vulcanimicrobiales > Vulcanimicrobiaceae > Cybelea. Next base: position 15,124 of record DATHOO010000172.1, on the reverse strand, counting down.
AGCAGCAAGCCGGCCAAAACGACGACGAGAATGAGCGGAAAAAGCGGCAGTCCGCCTCCGCCCGATTCATCGTCGGATCGACGACGTCGCGGAGGCTCTCTCACCCTTACGAAAGGCTCTGCGTCAACCGTTCGGCCAACGCGTCGCGCACGATGGCGGGAAGCGCTTCAATCGAACCGGGATGCTGAGCGACAAAGTTGGTCGTCGCTTCCTTGAGTAGGTCGGGGCTCGCGAGCGCGTACTGCACCAGTGCAGCAATCGCGGCGGGCTCGCGGCGGGCGATCGCATCGAGCGTGGCGCCCGCGCCTTCGGCCGCGTCCTCTGAGGACTCACCGCGCTCGCGAAACGCCGCGAAAACGGCTTCACAGAACGCCGCAACAACGTTCGGCGGCATGGTCGCAAGCTCGCGTTGGTAGAAGGCGGCGAGATCCGTCTCGTCCATCTTCGCGAGAAGCTTCTCGACTACGCCTGCCAGCGTATCGGCAGGCACGTTCCCGAAGGACATTCGTTGCATTCATTTATCCCTGCCGGCAGGCAGCTCCTCGATGCAGCAGAAATTGTCATTCTGATGATCCGCGTGAAGGTTCCGCTCGACCTCCACGCCGTCGCAGTCGGCGGCTCGGGTGCCTTTGCGCTCGCGACGCCGCTGCGCGTGCGCGATCTCCTGGCGTTTGCGGTCCGCGAAGCGATCGGCGCGCGCGCGCCGCACGATAAGTTTTCGCGCAGCGTTCATCGGACGCTCGCGGGCCTGGCCGCAGGCGATTTCATTATCGACGTCGACGGACGCACTTTCACCGACGCCGAAGCGATCGTTGTCTGCGAAGGCACCGCGGACATCCGATTTTTCCTCGGCAAGCGACGCCGCACGGCGCTCCATCGCCGATAGAACTCTGTACGACTCGCTCTTGCAGCGAGTGATAGTGTAGAAGTAAGCCACCTGCGAAGAAACGGAGTTCACCACCTTGCTCGAGGTTGCCCTGGTTGCCGCGCTCGCCATCGCGTCGCAAGCCGCGTCCGCCGATCTCCAATACGGTACCACGGGCGAGGACATCTACCGGATCGAGTCGACCGGAACGTTCACGCGCGTCTCCTACGCCGGCACCGAGCGCCTATCGATCGCGCGCGAGGGGACATCCGTTCGCTTCGCAGCGAGCGCCCAGTACACGCGACAGGGTCCCGATGGCAAGACGCGGGGAGAAGCACGGTTCGTGCAAGTGCTTCAGCCGAACGGAAGCTTTGTGGACCGCGTCGACAACGACCCCGACTTTCTAACAATCCTTAATCAGCCGTTTGCCGTCTGGATCGACGGGCCGACGATGCGCGATCTGCGTGCCATGCGCGGACGGGTGCCGTTCTCAGCGGCCTCGCCGCTTGGCGACGCAACGCTCTTACAGGGCTATCTGCGTCCTGGGGTCGCCGGTCCGATCGATGGAAATCCTACGGTAGCGGTCCGCTTCGAAGCGCAGGGTCCGATGAGCGGAACACTGCCGGGGTATGCCGATGCGACCGTCTCCGGAACGATGCGAATGGATGGAACCGCCTACTACGCGCTTAATGGTGCGCACCTATTGGCGTTTAGCGTGACGCTCACGCTCGACGCACGGCTCGCTCAGGGGCGGGCGGCGGTTTCGGTGCCGGTAAGGATAACGTACCGGCGCTCGATGCGCGCTACCTCTAGAACGCCTCCACCAGTTCCACTTGCAACGGGTGGCGGAACGGTTGCTCCCGCAACTCCGTAAGTGCGGTGAAGGCAAGGTGGTTCTGGTGGCAGTCGATCAGCATCTCGATCCCGCGTTTCACGCAGCCGGTCTCCTCGACGTATTTTGCCAGCTTCTTCCTGAAGTAGGCATGCGGATCGCGTAGCACTTTGGCATAATACGGATCGTTGGTGAGGCCTGCCGGATCGACTCCCTCTTTTGGCACGAGCCATACGAACCACGGATCCTCGCTTTGGCGGTACCCGATGAGCGCAAGCGGGAGCGCTCGCGCAGAGTGAATGTCCGGCAAAAAGCTGCACATCGTGTACGCGTCCAACGAAATCTCCGTGGGGTCTATGGCTTGCTGCATTTGAGCCTACCTCTCTAAAAAAAAATCCGCTTCTCTCCCGGCGAGACGAAGCGGTTTTCCCATATCAGCGACGGGCCGAAACCCGGACCGAAAGCGGCATGGCGATGCTTTAGGAGGAACGCCCGAAACCCCCTGCGCGAGCCGCGACCGGCCGGTCGCGCTTTCAGGAGTTTTTAGGACCGGTGTGAAACCACGGCCGTAGCAGTGGTGGTCCGGGGCACTGTATGAGCGCGCTCGCACCACTCCTTACGGGAGTATACGTGCCTTCAGCGATGACGTCCGGGCGGACTCCGGCGACGAAGCCCCCGGCCGGTTCTGGCCCCAGCGTCCAGAACTTCGACCGAATCGTCGACGATTACCAGCGGCGCCTTTACGGCTTTGCCTTGCGGATGACGGGCAATCGCGAAGACGCCGAGGAGATCGTCCAGGATGCGTTCGTCCGCGCCTACCGCGCGCTCGGCAAGATGTCCTCCGAGCAGCGCGCCGACCTGCGGCTCCAACCCTGGCTGTACACGATCACACTCAACGTTACGCGCAACCGGCTACGCAGCAAACGTCCCTCCAACGTGGCGCTCGACGCGCTCGCCGATCCCGATGCCATCCTGCGTGAATCGAATGAAGGCCCTCCCCAGCCCGAAGTGATCGTCGAGCAGAATACCGAGATCGCATTGGTGGAGCGAGCCTTACTGCAGCTGCCGATGCACCTGCGCGCTGCGGCGACGCTGCGCTTCATTGAAGGCCGTAGCCACCCCGAGATTGCCGAGATTCTGAATCAGCCGATCGGCACGGTCAAGTCCCACGTTCATCGCGCCGTGCGAATTCTGCGGCGCATTCTCGGCCCGCAAATCGGGCGATTCACCCCCGAAGGAGTCCCTCAACATGCGTTGTCGTGAGGTAGAAGCGCTCTGGGATGAGCTGCGCGGCGAGTGCTTAGCTTCGCTGAAGAAGACCGTCCACAGCCACTTGAGCGCCTGCCCTTCCTGTCAGGCAATGTACGAGGAGTACGAAGGAGTCGCATTCTGCCTCTCGTGCCTCCCGCGCCCGGAGCCGTCATGCGACTTAGCAAAGAAAGTCGTCGAGCACATCGCGGCTCTTAAAGGAAAGATCTATCCGCCGATCGTGCTCTCGGCGATCACGACACCGGTCGGCCGCCTTTACGTCGGTTTTAAGTCGGATCGCATTGCGTACGTCAGCCTCGATACGGGCGACGCGGAGCCCGCTGTCCTGGCGCGTGCCGAGCGCCGTTTGCATCGCCAGGTCGTCCGCGGTGAGGCGCCTGCGTGGCTGGTGCGCGCCCTCGATCGTTTTTTCAGCACCTGGACGATTGATGATGCGGTTGTCGATATCAGCGACCTCACGCCGTTTGAGCAAGCGGTGCTCCGCGCAGCCGCTCAGATCCCGCCAGGCGAGGTCCGCTCGTACTCGTGGGTTGCGTCGCAGATCGGTCGACCGAAAGCGGCGCGCGCCGTTGGGCGCGTCATGGCTCGCAACCCGATGCCGTTGCTTTTCCCGTGTCATCGCGTCGTTGACTCATCGGGAGATCTGCACAACTATTTCTACGGTCTCGAGATGAAAGCTCGACTCCTCGAAATGGAGGGCTACCGCGGTTAGACGCCAACCTTAACAAAGGTGGCGATAATGGCATTCTCGTTAAGATGAGCGACCCGCGGGTCGCGGCCATACCCGACATCCACGGGCACGCGAAGGGCGAGCACCGGCCTTACACTGAGGAGCGACCGATTGCGTATTCCGCACGGATGCTTTTTCTTTGGTTTTACCACGCCTGCCGGCGCGCGTCGCCGCGCTTTTTGATGGTAGCCGATCACGCCAACTATCTAACGTTTGAGGATCCCGGCGCGGTCAACACGCTACGGCGCGCGCTTAAGCTCGCGCAGGCCGGCGATTTGCTTGGCGCGGCCGAGACCGCCGGGGTGGACGTCCCGCACGCGGCGATCGTTTCCGAAGGACTGCGCCGCGGCATGCGCTTCTCAATCGGCGCCGAGATCGACAACGATCCCCGCGCGCGTCCCGATGCGCAAAATATCGTCGATGCGATGCGTCCCGACGGCATCATCCGGTCGGTACACTTCGTTCCCATCCAGCACCCGGAAAAAGGAGCCGATTGGCTCTGGCCGTTCGACAATGAGGAGTTCAGCGCGCTTCACGACCTCGTCGGGGCCGATACGCTCTGGGAGCTCTATATCGTCAAACTGCTCGACGACCTTGAAAGGCTGCCCACCCACGTCGTCGGGCACTTCTACGTGCCCGCAACCTTCGGCCGCTGGCCGGCGCAAAAGCGACTGGAGGAGTACGAGGACAGTATGCTCGACGTCGCGCATCGGCGCGGCCTCGCCGTTGAAATCAATACCCGCTTCCTCTATCGCGACCACCCCGAAGAGCGCAAGAAAAAGTATCTTGAGGCCAACGCACGACTCGCGCGCAAGGCGAGAGCCCGCGGGGTAGGAATCGCCGTCGGATCGGACGCGCATAGTCCGAAGGACCAGGGGAACGCATTCGACGTTATCCTCAAGCTGCTCGACGACGCGCGGATTAACGAACTCGTCTTTCCGGTTGCGGGCCGATTAGCCAGAGTCGCATTGCGCGCGACGCGCGAGCATCTCGAAGCGCAGGCACAAGCTCGGCGGCAGCCGAGTGCGCCCGGCAGCAGCATCACCGGCTACAGCCGCGCCGAACTCGGGCTGCCCGAAGAGGCCGAGGGGGCCGGACGTCGCGAGGGTGCCCGCGGGTCGCGGGAGGCCGGTTCCAAGAAGCGCGCGACCGACGCGACGCGGAGTTCGAAACGCTCGGCCGCGACCGCGCCGCCAAAGACGAGCTCGTCGCGGCGCAGCACGGATTCAAGCGTCTCCGCGGGAAAGGCGAAGGCTGCTCGGATTGAAAAGCCGGGTACTTCGCAGAAACAGAAAAGCGGCAAGCAACAAGCCGTTCCGGCCAAAAAAAGCTCGCCCGCCGTAAAGACCAAGAAGGCTCCGTCAACCCGATCCGCGAGCGCAGGTAAAGCGTCGCCGAGTCGAGGCGGAACAAAGAAGGCGGTCACGAAAAAATCGCCCGCCCGTAAGGCGCCGGCTCGCAAAGCGCCGGCCAAGAAGGTGGCTCGAAAGAAGGCACCGGCAGGCGTTGCGCGCAAGGCCAAGCCGAAAGCCGGGTACGCTAAGAAGAGCGTCAAAAAGAAAAAGAGCGCGGCGAAGCGTCGCTAGCCACCACTTCATAGGGGATTACAGCATTGGCGGATATTGTGCGCCTAAGGAATGTCGCTTTCGTTGGACCGCACCATGCGGGGAAGACGACCCTTGTCGAAGCCATTCTCGCCCTGACCGGAGCGATCGGACGGCGAGGATCGATCGGAGACGGCACGACCGTAACCGACCATGAGCCCGAGGACGTGGCTCATCTGCAGTCAACCACGGTCGGGTTTGCGCATACCACCGCGAACGGCGTCGATATCTCGATTGTTGATGCGCCCGGTTTCGTCGACTTCGCTGAAGAAATGAAGCAAGCTTTGGCGGGCGTTGATGCGGCGGTCGTGGTGGTTGAGGCCGATCCCGGCCGCATCGTCCAGACGCAGGCGATCGTCGATTACTTGGAATCCACGCGCATGCCGCACATCTTCGTCATCAACAAGATGGATCGGCCGGGTGCGGATTTTTCCGAGACGCTCGCGGCGTTACAAGGCGCGTACGGTAGGCACGTCGTCGCCGAGCAACTGCCGTTAGGCAGTGCCGAGACCTTCGACGGCTTTGTCGATCTCGCTCAGATGAAAGCGTTCCGTTTCGCCGGAGACCACGCTGCGGGAACGCTCTCCGAAAGCGAAGAGCCGGTGCCGGCAGCGGTCGAAGGCGACGCCAAGCGCATGCATAGCGAGCTGCTCGAAGCCATGGCCGACTTCGACGATCATCTCATGGAGGAGCTGCTCGAGGGCATTGAGCCGCCGCTCGACGAGATCGAACGCGATCTCTGCGAGGAGTGTTCGCACGATCAGGTCGTCCCGGTTCTCGTTTCGGCGGGTCTCTCTGGCGCCGGCGTCGCCGCACTGGCGCGCGCGATCGAAAAGTGGTTCCCATCGCCCGCGCAGGCTCCGCATCTCGATGCCGAGGGGCGCCCCCTGGATCCCGATCCGAATGCTCACGTCGTTGCCCGCATCATCAAGACCTCGATCCATCCGCAGAGCGGAAAACTCTCGATCGCGCGCGTACTCTCCGGCACGATCAAATCGGATGCAACGCTGACGAACATCAGCCGGCGCGATGAGAAAGTCCGCCTCGGCGGTCTCTATCGTCTTCAGGGAAAGAAACAGGAAGCCATCGCGGAAGCGGGACCCGGTATGATCGTCGCACTCGCGCGGCTCGAATCGGTCGCAACCGGCGATACCCTCACCTCAAACGGGCACAAGGTGCTCCTGCCCCGCGTTCCCGTCGGCGAGCCGGTCTTCGCCGTCGCGATTAAGCCGAAGGACCGCATCGACGAGGCGAAGATTTCGCAGATGCTCGCGCGCATCGTTGACGAAGATCCGGCGTTGCGGCTCGAGCGAGCCGACGTGACGCACGAGTGGCTCCTCTTAGGCAGCGGGGAGCAGCACGTCGCAATCGCGGTCGAACGGCTCGCGCGCAAATACAAAGTCGAAGTCGAGACGGCAGCCCCGACGATTCCTTATCAAGAGACGATCACGGGCGGCACCGAGATACACTCGCGCTACAAGCATCAGACCGGCGGCCATGGTCAGTTCGGCGATGTGTGGCTTCGCTTCGAGCCACGCGAGCGCGGTACCGGCGTTACCTTCGAAGAGAGGATCGTCGGCGGCGTCGTTCCACGCCAGTTCATTCCCGCCGTCGAAAAAGGCGTGCGCGAAGCGCTCTCGCGCGGCGCAAGCGGCTACCCGGTGACCGATCTCCATGTGACGCTCTTCGACGGCCAATACCACGACGTCGACTCGAGCGAGCAGTCGTTCAAGACCGCCGCCGGGATGGGCGTACGCGAAGCGCTGCCCAAGTGCAATCCCGTCGTGCTCGAACCGATCGCGCACGTCCGCGTCATCGTTCCGACCACGTATACCTCGACCGTCATTCAGCAACTCACCGGCAAACGCGGCCAAATCCTCGGCATGAACCCGGTCGACGACCGGCCCGGGCTCGACGTCGTCGAGGCCTACGTCCCCGCGGTCGAACTCTCGCGCTACATCACCGAACTGCGAACCGCGACGCAAGGGCTCGGCACATACGGCTGGCGCCACGAACGATACGATCCGGTTCCCGGCAATCGCGTCGCCCCGAAAGCCGCGGTCTAGTCTTGTGTGAAATTTAAGCTCTGCCTCTTTGCGACGCTAATCGCGGCGACCGCATGCTCGAAAACGACCAATGGGCCGAGCGGGGCGCGCCATTCGTGGACGCAGGCGGGGTTCTTGCGCGTCGCCATTCAGGCGGAGATGAAGAATCTCAATCCGCTTTTGAATTCAAACACGACCGACGGGTTCGTGGACCGTCTCATGTTCGAGCCGCTGCTCACCGCCGATCCCAAGGGCAATCCGCTGCCAATGCTGGCGACGCGAGTGCCGAGCCTTGAAAATCGCGATATCTCTCCCGACGGTTTGACCGTCACGTACCGCCTGAACTCGAGAGCGCGCTGGACCGACGGCGTCCCGGTGACATCGCGCGACGTCAAATGGTCGTGGCAAGCGATCATGAATCCCGACAACAACGTCGTTTCGCGTCACGGGTACGATGTCGTTGCGTCGATCGATACCCCGAACCCATCTACCGTAATCGTCCACTTGAAGCGCCGCTTCTCGCCGTTTGTCAACACGTTCTTTGCCGAGAGCGATCAACCGTATATGATCGCCCCCGCGCACGTGCTGGCTGCGTATCCGAATATCAATCAGGTGTCATTCAACAGCAATCCCTCGGTGAGCGATGGGCCGTTTAAGTTCGCCGAGTGGGCCCACGGCGACCACGTCACGCTGGTTCGGAACGACGGATTTTTTATGGGCAGACCAAAGCTCGAGCGCGTCCAGATCAAGGTCGTTCCCGACGAAGACACCACGATCAATCTGTTGCGAACCCACGCGATCGACTATATGTTCCAGGCATCCCAGGAGACCTACGATGCGGTACGTCAGGTGCACGACGTTTCGATCGTTTGGGTCAATGTGAACGGGTACTCGTACATCCAGTTGAATCTGTCGCGGCCCTTCCTGGCCGATCCGCGCGTTCGATTGGCCATCGCCTACGCGGTCGACAAGAACGAATTGCTCCGAACCCTGACCTTCGGCACACAGACATTGGCGACAGCGGATATTCCGGATTGGATGTGGGCCTTCAATCCGAGCCTGCGGAACTATCCCCACGATCCCGCCGAGGCGCGTTCGCTGCTACGGCAAGCCGGCTGGGCTCCGGGGCCCGACGGCGTCATGCGCAAAGCGGGGCAACGTCTTAGCTTGGTCATGGTAACGAACAACTCGAACGTGACGCGACGCCGTGAATCGCTGGAGGTTCAAGCCATGCTGCGCCAGATCGGCATTGATACTGAGCTGAAGTCCTACCCCGGCGATGTGCTCTTCGCTCCCGCCGGGATGGGCGGCATCCTGCAGCTGGGCAAGTTCGATCTCACGGTCTCCGGGTGGTACGCCGGGATCGATCCCGACAACAGCTCGCAATTGATGTGTGAGAATTTTCCGCCGAGCGGGTACAACTACTCACGCTACTGCAGTCCGGCAATGCAAGCCGCTCAACATATCGCTTTGACCCACTACGACCGTCCCACGCGCGTTGCCGCCTACTATCAAACCCAGGCGCTGGTGATGCGCGATATCCCCGCACTCTACATCTACTACCTGCGTCAAATGGAGCCGATCAGCGTCGATTTTCACGGTTTCGAACCCAACCCCGTCGAAGAATCTTGGAACGCGTGGGAATGGAGCATTTAGGCCTACCCGACCTTACGTGGTTGCGTAAGATCATCGTGGAGCGAGCGCTGACACGCGGGGATTACGTTCTTGCCGGCGGCGCCCGCAGCGACTACTACATCGACAAGTTCAGCCTCTTCTCCGATCCAACGGTTCTGCGTCGGATCGCGCGTTTCTTCACGCCGATCATCGCCGATGTGAATCCCGATCTCGTTGCCGGAACCGAACTGGGGGGCGTCGTGATCGCGACCGCAGTCTCGCAGTTGTCCGGCATTCCGATGATCGCGGTGCGCAAGAAGCCCAAAGCCTATGGGGCCTTTCCCAACGAATACGTCGAAGGGCCGTATCAGTCCGGCCAGCACGTGCTCTTGCTCGAAGACGTCGTCACCAACGGACGTGAGCTGCTCGCCGCGGCCGCCCGGTTGCGAGAACTCGGGCTGCAGGTGACACCCTACGCCGTCATCAGCCGAGGCCTTGCGCCGGTACGCTCGCTGATTCAGTTCTCGCTGCCGCGCGGCGACCCGAAAACGGAGAACTGAAGTCCATCGTCGGCGGCGTCGATGCGGCCGGCAAAGTGTCGCCCCGCCGCGCCGATCAAAGCCGCTGCGTCGTATGCCGACCCGTAATGCGTGAGAACGAGGCGCCGCACCGCCGCGCGCGTTGCCATCTCACCAGCCTCTTGCGCCGTCAAATGTCCGCGTTTGCCTTGCTCGCTCGCCAGGCCGAGTGAGGCTTCAGCCAGCAAGAGCCCGGTCTCGCGCGCAAGCTCCACGACCATGTCGCAAGGCGCCGTATCGGACGAATACGTGAGGCTACTCCCGTCGCATTCGACGCGGATGGCGAAGCCCTCGATATAGTGTTGCGTTGGTGCAAAGGTGAGCTGCAGCTTTTGAATTGCCAACGTCGCCGACGGGTCGTACTCGCGGACGTCGAAGACCGCCTCGAAGAAGTCGGCCGACGCGTCGGGTGAGACCGCTTGGCGGAGCAGATCGAGTGCGCGGGCGCCGCCCGGAGGCAGGAAGACCGGAAGACGTTCTGCGCGCGCGAGCGGCCCGTATTTCAGCCCCTGCCGGAGCGGAACGAGATCGAAAAAATGATCGGCGTGCATGTGCGAGATGACGATGGCGTCGAGCCGAGTGTACTCCGTGACGAGCTGCAGCTTTGCCACCGAGCCGGTTCCGATATCCAAAAGCGCCGCGGTGTCACCTCCCTCTACAAGATAGGCGCTGCAGGCGCGGCCGGGGCGCGGCATTGCCGTACTCGACCCTACGATGCGCAGCGTCAATCCAACGATTCGAGCACCTCCTCGGCGTGTTCGCTGACGTCGACCTTCGGCCAGACCCGCGCGATCGTCCCGGTGGCGTCGATTAAGAACGTCGAGCGGCCGTTCACGCCGAAGGCTTTGTAGAGCTTTGACTCCGTGTCGGCGAGCAGCGGAAACGGGATCGCGAACTTGTTCTTGAAACGCTGGTGAGACTCGACGGAATCGCGGCTGACGCCGACGATTCGCGCGTTCTTCTCTTCGAACTGATCGTAGATGTCACGAAACTGCGAGGCCTCGCTGGTGCAGCCGGGCGTGTCGTCCTTCGGATAAAAATAAAGAACGAGCGGGCCGCCGAGCAGATCTGTCGTGGTCACCTCCGTGCCTTGATCGTCGAGCACCGTTACTTCAGGGAGTCGATCGCCTTCGCCAAGCATTCCTGCGGCCTTTCTAGAAGCAAGAGTGGTGTCTGCACCTCATCCATTGGCGCAACGCCTTATCGAACGCCTGCAGTCGGTCCCCGGACGGCGAATTCTCGACTTCGCGTCGGGAAGCGGACGAAATCGCGAAACGCTGGAACGTGCGGGATTCGCCGTTGTGGCCGTCGACGACCGGACTGCGATCTCGAGCGCGCCGTTGGCCGGCATAACCCAAAGTTTTGCAGCGGCCATCTCAACGCATGGGCTCCTGCACGGCGTTCCGTCGGCAATTGCCACGAACGTTCGCTCGATTGCCGAGCGTCTCGACCGCAGCGGTTTGCTGTACGCGACCTTCGGGTCGACGCGCGACGCACGCTTCGGTAACGGCCTGCGCATCGACGCGTCGACCTTTGCTCCGATCGATGGCGACGAGCAGGGCGTCGCTCACGCCTACTTCGATCGCGAGCAACTTCGGTCGCTGCTCGCGCCCTACCTCGAGATCGAATCGTTAGACGAGCACGACGTCGATGCGATCGCGGCGAAGTCGGCGCATCGAGCGCGCCCCCTCGCCGGCGCTGTGCACTGGTTCGTCATCGCGCGAAAAGCGTGACGCCACGCGCGCTGCTTTCGCTGGGGCTGGCGGTTGGCTTCGCCGGTTGCTCGCAGCCCGGCGTCCGGCATACCTCCGGATCGAAGCTCGTTTTCAGCGGGCTAGCCGGCGAGCCTGATTCGTTGAACCCGATGCTCTCCAACGAAGCCGACACGCTGAACTTCAGCCACCTATACATGTCGTATCTCGTCGAAAACGACGACCGCAACGACACGATTCCGGAGATCGCGCAGCAGGTGCCGACGCTCGGCAACGGCGGCATCTCGCGCGACCAGCTGACCGTGACTTACCACATTCGGCGGAACGTTCGTTGGCAAGACGGCGTGCCGCTGACCGCACTCGATGTCGTCTTCTCCTATGACGCGATCGTTAATCCGCGTAACAACGTCGCGACGCGGGTGGGCTATGCCGAGGTGGGCGCGATTCGCGCCGTCGGCGACTATACGGTCGTCGTTCGCCTCCGTCGGCGCTTCTCGCCTTTCGTACAGTATTTCTTCGGCCCGCAAGGCGTCGGCGCGATCATGCCGGCTCATTTGCTGGAAGGGCATGCCGATCTCAATCGCGTCGCGTACAACGCGCGGCCGGTCGGGGCGGGGCCGTTTCAAATCGTACGCTGGACGCGCGGCGACAGCATCACGCTCGCTGCCAACCCGCTTTACTGGCGCGGAAAGCCGCGGATCGATCGTCTCGTCTATCGCATCATTCCCGATCCGAACACCCGGCTCGAGCAGTTGCGCACCGGCGAGGTTGACGCGTACTTCGATGTGGACCCGCAGCTCTTGCCGCAAGTGCGATCGATTCCCGGGGTTCACATCGCACTCACGCCGGTCAACGACCTGCATCTCTTGCGCTTCAATCTTCGCGACCCAGCGCTGGGCGACGTCAATGTCCGCCGGGCGATCGCGATGAGCGTCGATCGGCAAACGCTGCTCTCGGCTGCAACGCACGGCAGCGGCGTGCTCATCGATGCCGATCAGCCGAGCAACGGCTGGGCGTACAACGCTTCGACGTCGCCCATCCGTTACGACCCGGCCGGCGCGAAACGGCTACTGCGCGGCCGATCGCTCGACCTCACGCTCGCAATCGCGCCGCAGATCATTAACGGCTCAACGTTGGTAGCTGCGATTCTACAAGAAGATCTGCGCCGGATTGGCATTCACGCCACGATCAAACAGTACCCAAGCGGAATGTTCTACGGACCGGCGGCCACGGGCGGTGTCCTCGCCGGTGGACGCTATCAACTCGCCTACGATGCATGGTGGGTGCTCGGTGGGGATCCCAACGACTCGTGGAACGTCGGCTGCAGCCAAATGCCGCCAAGTGGGCTGAACTACTCGTTTTGGTGCGACGCGCGCGCCGACGCGGCAATTCGCGGCGCATTAGCGACCGTCGACCGGGCGGCACGCAAAGCCGATTACGCCAAGGTCCAGCGCGCGATCGCAACCGAGCTTCCCTTCTTCACGCTTTGGCAAGTACAGATTCCCGACGCGTATCGAACCTACGTGCACGGTATCGCGCCCGCGCCCTTCGGCTCGACTTTCTGGAACGCTTGGAGCTGGCATATCGGCGGCTGACGCCAAAACCCCTAGTGTCCTGAGATCAAGTTCTCCATTGGGCTCGAAGCGTTGGCATAGAGCCGTTTCGCCATGCGGCCCGCGAGGAAAGCCTGACGTCCTGCGATCACGGCATACTTCATCGCGGTGGCCATCAGCACCGGATCGCGCGCGCTCGCGATGCCCGTGTTCATCAAGAGCGCGTCGACACCGAGCTCCATCGCGATCGCCGCATCCGAGGCCGTTCCCACGCCCGCGTCCACGATCACCGGCACGTTCGCGCGCTCTTTGATGATGCGGATGGAGTACGGATTGCAAACGCCGAGGCCGCTCCCGATCGGCGCGGCGAGCGGCATCACCGCTGCGCATCCCACTTCTTCAAGCTGCCGGCATGCAATAGGGTCGTCTCCGATATAGGGAAGCACGGTAAAGCCATCCCGAACGAGGCGCTCGGCAGCTACGATCGTTTCGTGGGCGTCGGGATGCAGCGTCTGCGCGTCGCCGATGACTTCGAGCTTGACCAGATCGGTACCGAGCAGCTCCCGCGCGAGCTGCGCCGTCAGCACCGCTTCGTTCGCGGAATACGATCCGGCGGTATTTGGAAGAATCGTGAACCGCTCGCGATCGATGTAATCGAGCATCGTCTTTCCGTTGGAGTTCTCTAAGTTGATGCGCCGGATGGCGACGGTGACGAGGGCGGCGCCGCTGGCGGCGTGCGCCGCGCGCATGATCTCCACCGAGGGATACTTGCCGGTGCCGACGATCAATCGCGAGTTGAACTCGTACCTTCCGATCTTCAACGTATCGGACGTCACGCTACCCTCCCGCGACCGCTTCGATGATCTCGAGGCGGTCGCCGTCGCGCAGACGTCGCGCATCGTACTCGTCCCGCCGCACGATGCAATCGTTACACGCCACGGCGACGCCGGCCCGGGGCGAGCGGAGAAGCTCGAGCAGTCCTCCCACGGTCAGCTGGTCGGGGAGCTCACGGGCTCGACCGTTAATCGTTGCCTTCACGCGCTAGTGCTTCGTTTCGGCGCCGCTACTTCCGTGCCAAAACGGCCAAGCGCGAACGGTTCGAGCCCGGCGACATCGTTCGTCTCGATGGCGTTAGCGATCAGGCGCGCGGTCGCGGGGGCGAGCAGGATTCCGTTGCGATAGTGGCCGGTCGCAAGAAAGAAGCCGTCCAGCAGCGTCGGACCGAGGATCGGAAGTCCGTCGGGCGTTCCGGGGCGCAAGCCGGCCCAACTCTCTACCGGCGTGAAATCCGCCAGCGCGGGGGCCCCGGCGAGTGCCGCGTCGAGCAACTCGCTCACGCCACGGGCGGTTACGCGCTCGTCGAACGCTTCCGGCTCGACCGTCGCGCCAACCAGCAATCGACCGTCGTCGCGCGGCACGAGATAGGCGCCCGGCACCCATGTCGCGCGCCGGACAAATCCTACGGGAATCGCAAGTGCGATCATCTGGCCCTTCACCGGTTTGATCGGCGGAAGACAGAATCGCGGCACACCGGCAAGTTGCGCCGCCCAGGCGCCACAGGCGTTGACGACCGATCGCGCGGCGATGAATCCCCGCGCCGTCGCCACGCCAAGCACGCGCCGGTCATCGCACTCTATCACAATCCGCGAGCTTCGTTCCACAACGACGCTCGACGATTGACACGCAGCGACAAGCGCGCGTCCGAGGCGGCGGTTGTCGACATAACCTTCGGCGCTCTTGATCAAGCCGCCGATAACGCCCGCGCTTAGCCACGCTTCGGCGGCGAGCACGCCCGCGCGGTCGAGCATTTCGCAGTCGACGCCGCGCGCGCGCAGCTCTTGCGCGTGGCGATGCAACGCATCGAGTTCGCTTTCTTCGAATGCCGCATAGAGAACGCCGTTTAAATGAAGTCGCGCGTCGACGCCGCTCGCCGCGTACACGCGTTGCACGAATGCCGGATACTCCGCCAGCGACGCCGTACAGAGCGCGAGAAAAGCTGGGTCGGTGATGCGCTCGGTGTACGGCGCGAGCATTCCGGCACCGGCCCATGAAGCGCCGCGCCCCGGTTCGCCTCGGTCAAAGACGCGAACGCTTGCGCCGCGGTCCGCAAGCTCAAAGGCAATCGCCAGCCCGATCAGCCCGGCCCCGACGACGATGACGTCGCCCCCGCTTTCACCCATCGTTGTCATCGTTTGACGGACGAGAGGCCGAGCCCGGCCTTGTCCACGGCTCCGAAAGCGTGTTATGGTTCAACTAGTTGAACTATGAGTAAGCGATTGCAGCGCGACGACCCCCGCGAGTATCGAGCGTGGAATCTCCAGG
>DATHOO010000171.1:0-6456 GCA_035484815.1 Candidatus Acidiferrales bacterium | reverse complement strand
CTTGTCGAGCACGCGCATCGCGATCTTGAAGCCTTCGCCTTCCTCACCCAAGCGGTTTTCGACCGGGACTTCGCAGTTGTCGAACATCAGCTCTACCGTCGGCGAACCGCGGATGCCCATCTTTTTCTCGAGATTGCCCACCGTGAACCCCGGCATGCCCTTCTCGACGACAAAAGCGCTAACGCCGCGCGAACCGGCGGCGGGATCGGTAACCGCAAAGACGCAGACGACGTCTGCGACGCTGCCGTTGGTGATCCAAATCTTTTGACCGTTGAGCAGGTACGCATCGCCACGTTTTTCGGCGCGCGTGCGCATCGAGCCGAGCGCGTCTGAACCGCTTGACACTTCGGTCAACGCATACGCGACCAGATGCTCACCCGATGCGATCTTCGGGAGAAAGCGCCGCTTCTGTTCATCGCTTCCGCCGATGACGATCGGCAGCATGCCGAGCTCTTGGACGGCGACGATAAGGGCGCTCGAGGCGCACGCTTTCGCGATCTCCTCGACCACCTTCACGTAGGTGAGAAAGGTGCCCCCAAGTCCGCCGTATTCGGCGGGGATCGGGATGCCGAGCAGATCGTTCTCCGCGAAAAGCTCTTTGATATCCCATGGGAACTCGCCGGTCGCGTCGATCTCGGCGGCGCGCGGCGCAACTTTTTCTGCGACTAGCTCGCGAACCATCGCGAGGATCATTGCCTCTTCGTCGGTGGTCGCGATTGAGCTCGGTGCCATCGTCATAGCGTCGGATACCTTCCACGGAGGCCACTTCGTTTCCGTCGGCGCATTAGGCGGGCATGGAGAAGGTCTACGCCTCCTCTGCTGAGGCGGTTGCCGACATTCCGAGCGGCGCATCGCTCGCGGTCGGCGGATTTGGGCTGAGCGGAATCCCGCATAACCTGATCGAGGCATTGTTCGAGCAAGGCGCCTCGGATCTGGTCACCGTGTCGAATAACTGCGGCGTGGATGGGTGGGGGCTTGGGGTCTTACTCGACCACAAGCGAATTCGAAGAACGACCGGGTCGTACGTCGGCGAAAACCGGGAGTTCGAGCGGCAGTATCTCTCGGGCGAGCTCGAGGTCGAGCTGGTTCCGCAGGGAACGCTGGCCGAGCGGCTGCGCGCGGGCGGCTGCGGCATCCCTGCCTTCTACACGCCCGCCGGCGACGGCACGCTCGTCGCCGACGGCGGACTGCCCTGGCGGTACAACGCCGACGGCAGCGTGGCCATCGCGTCGCCGAAAAAGGAAACGCGCATTTTCAACGGTCGCGAATACGTGCTCGAGACCGGAATCGTCTGCGACTACGCGCTGGTGCGTGCCTCCGTCGGCGACCGAGCCGGCAATCTCATCTTTCATAAGGCGACGCGCAACTTTAATCCGCTCTGCGCGATGGCGGGAAAGATTACGATCGCCGAGGTCGAGGAGCTCGTCGAGCCCGGCGCGATCGATCCCGATAACGTGCATCTGCCGGGCGTCTTCGTGCAACGGATCGTGCACGTCGGCCCACAAGGAAAACTCATCGAGCGCATCACGACCAGGAAGAAGGGAAGCGCATAATGGCGCTTACACGAACGCAGCTCGCTGCCCGCGTGGCGCAAGAGCTGCGCGACGGTCAATACGTGAACCTCGGCATCGGTCTGCCGACGCTCGTGCCGAATTACGTGCCGCGCGACGTTACCGTTACGCTTCAAAGCGAAAACGGCATTCTGGGAATGGGACCATATCCGTACGAAGGTGACGAGGACCCCGATCTCATCAATGCGGGCAAGGAAACCGTCACCGTGCTTCCTGGGGCCGCGTTCTTCGATTCGGCGCTCTCATTTGGTATGATCCGCGGCGGTCACATCGACCTCGCCGTGTTGGGGGCGATGCAAGTCTCGGAGTCCGGCGACCTTGCCAATTGGATGATTCCGGGCAAGATGGTCAAGGGAATGGGCGGCGCGATGGACCTCGTCCACGGGGCAAAGCGCGTCATCGTGATGATGGAGCACGTCGCGAAGGGGAACGTGCACAAGATTCTGCGGCAATGCACGCTCCCGCTAACCGGAAAACGGGTGGTCCAACGGATCATCACCGACCTCGGCACGATCGACGTCGGCGCCGAGGGGTTGATTCTGCGGGAGCTCGCGCCCGGCGTCACGGTCGAGGAGATTCAAGCGGCGACCGAACCGAGGCTCCACGTACCAATCGCGCCGATGGTGATGGAAATTCCAGCCGCGCCGGTGTAGCATAACGGCGGAGGAGAAGCTATCAATGTCAACACTAAAGCCACGCGCGAGTGCACTCGCGCTCGTTTTCGCAATCTTCTTTGCCGGAATCGGCACCGGCCTGGCGATGGCCGCTCAGAGTCGCATGGTCAATGCTCGTACCTATCTACGCGACGCCCTCAACGAGCTGGAGGCGGCGCAGGAAAACAAGGGCGGTCACCGGGCCAACGCGATCAACTTCGTGCGTCAAGCGATCGACGAGGTCAATCTCGGCATTCAGTACGCTAACGGCTCGTAAAAAGGATGGAACCGCCCGCCTGGCGCGAAGTGCCGACCAAGCACTTTTTCTTTCGTACGAGGTTTTTTATGCGTCTTTCAAAGATTATCGCCGGATTCGCGCTTGCGTGCGCGGTCGCGGCCCCGAGCATTGCGTTCGCTCAGGCAACGTCAGCCAGCCCCAGTCAGGTTCAGACCGCCGTCCGCGGCGCGTTGCAGTCCGCCGAGCTAACGCCGGAACAGAAGATGAAGATCGCGCCGATGGTCAAGCAGTATCAGGCGCAGACGGCCAATGCCGATGCCGCGACCAAGAAGTCGGCCAAGGAGCAGCTTCTGAAGGGCATTTACGGCGTGATGACGCCCGACCAGCAAGCGAAATTCAAGGCTTCGCTCAAGTCTTCGCTTGGGGGCACCGCACCTTAGCGGGTCCTTGGTCTTAAGCCGACAATCCGGCAAACTGGGTTCGATAGAGTCGCGCATAGAGGCCACCACGCGCCAAGAGCGTTGCGTGGCGGCCTTGCTCTACGATGCGTCCGTCGTCGACCACGAAGATAACGTCGGCAGCCAGCACCGTCGATAGCCGATGGGCGATCACCAAGCTCGTACGCCCGCGCATAACGACTTCGAGCGCCCGTTGAATGGCGGCCTCGTTCTCGTAATCGAGCGAACTCGTCGCTTCGTCGAGGATCAGAATCCGCGGGTCTTTCAGCAGCACGCGGGCGATTGCGAGACGCTGGCGCTCGCCGCCCGAGAGTTTGTGTCCGCGTTCGCCGACGGTGGTTTCGTAACCATTGGGCAGCGACGCGATAAAATCGGCGATGTTTGCGGCGCGGGCGGCGGCCTCAAGCTCGGCATCCGTGGCGCCGGGTTTACCGTAGCGCAGATTGCTCGCAACGGTGTCGTGAAAGAGGTAGGTCTCCTGCGAAACGATCCCGATGTCGCGCCGGAGCGATTCGAGGGTAACCGTTCGCAAATCGTGACCGTCGATCAGCACGCGGCCCCCCTGGGGATCGTAAAAGCGCGGCACGAGCTGCGTGATGGTCGTCTTTCCCGCACCCGACGGACCCACGAACGCCGCAACTTCCCCCGGTCGAACGTGGAATGAGACGTCTTTGAGGATGTCGCGCTTACCGTCGTATGAAAAGGTGACGTTCTCAAAGGCGATGTCGCCGGCCACGTCCGGAAGCGCGATCGCGCCGGGCGGATCGTACTCTTCCGGCGTCATGTCAAGATAGTCGAAGATTCGCTCGAAAACCGCCAACGCGCTGACGATTTGCACTTGAATGCCGGCAAGCGCCGCGGCCGGCCCGTACAGCCGTCCTTGGATAAAGGAAACAAACGCCACGATCACGCCGACTTTTAGGCTGGAGTTAATCGCGAGCCAGCCGCCGCCGAGCCAGACGAGCGCGGGTCCCACCACCACCATCGCCGTCACCGAGGCGATGAACCAGCGGCCGACCATCGCCAAATCGATCTCGAGTTGCATCAGCCGGGTTCCGACGTTATAAAACCGCGAACGCTCGTAAGCTTCGCGTGCGAACGACTTGATCAGCGTGATTCCCGAAATCGAGAGCGTCTCTTGCGTGATCGATTCGATCTCATCGCGCTTTTCGCGCGTGCTCTTGCGGATCTGATACATCCGCCGGCCAACCGGACCGAGCGGAAAGACCATCAACGGCACGATGATGACGGAAATGAGCGCGAGTCGCCAATCCCAAAGGAACATCGCGACGAGGGTCGTCGCGATTAAGACGATGTTGGTGACGATCGTCGTGAGCGTCCCGGTGACGACGTTATCGACGTTGTCGACGTCGTTGCTGACGCGATTCATGATCTCGCCGGTCTTCGTGCCAGTGAAGAAGTTCAGCGGCATTCGATGCAGATGCGCGACGAGACTCGTTCGAATGTCGCGCATGATCCCTTCGCCGACGACGGAGTTCAGGTAACCCTGGAGCACGCCGATCGCAGCCGAGAGGAGTGCCGACGCCAGAATAATTCCGACGTCGATTGCCAATCGCTGGAAATCCTTCTGCGGGAGAGCTTCGTCGATGATATGTGCGACGATGAAACCGGGCACGAGCCCCAGCGCCGAAACCGTTACGATGCAGGCGAGCACCGTCGCCTGCTGACGCCAATAGGGTGCGAAGAGCGCGCCCATTCGCCGCCAATCGACGCGCCGCTTCACTCTTGGTTTTTCGGGCTGATAGATGTTCGACCACATCAGCCCGTGCCCGGCCATCATGATTAGTGCGGAACCGTCACCTGATGCAACGAGACCTTATTGCCTTCGAGATCTTCGAACGAGGTGATCTTGCAGACGGGCGTCGCATAGGGGTCTTCTACCTCGATGCCCTTGCCGCGGAGCTCGGCGGTCTCCTTATCGATGTCGTCAACTTCGAAAACGACGCCCGAGGCGCTTCCCGGCGCGCGATCCTGCCACTCGTGCCACAGAATGCTAAAGTATCCGCCGCCAACGTTGGCCTCATTATATTTCTCGACGCCGTCCTCTTCGTACGGGCTGCCAAACTTCAGACCAAGCTTATCTTCGTACCACTTGCGCAGCGTAGCAACGTCCTTCGAGGGATACGCCGTAAAGGCGATTTCTTTTATCACGAATTTCTCCTAATCGATGACTAAGGTGGGTGTTACGCTAAACAGCACGCGACTGACCGCGGTTGCCTTATGTTCGCCTCGCTCCCGCCATCCATGGCTCCGCTCGGCGGTCCAGAGCCTCCTCGGCATTATGTCGGCCGCCTCCGCTCGCATCGCGCGCCGAACCGCGTGCCATGATGTCGGCCGCTTCGCTGCTTCGCTAAAGTTCGCCGTTGCGCAAAGAGGCGAGCTCTTTGAAGAGCTTCTTTTCCTCATTAGAAAGATTCTGCGGGAGCTGGCCGATCAAACGAACGTACTCGTCGCCGCTGCCGGAGCCTTTGACATGCGGAAGGCCGCGGCCGGACAGGCGGAGCAAGCGATTGTTCTGCGTTCCGGCGGGGATTTTCATCGCGACTTGTCCGCTCAACGTTGGGACGTCGACTTCGCCACCTAGCACGAGATCGTAGATGCTCACCGGCAGGTCGACATAGAGATCCGCGCCCTTGCGCTTATACGTCGGATCCTCGCGAAGATGCACGATCAGGTAAAGATCGCCGTTGGGTCCGTTGACGCCGGCGCCGCCCTGGCCCGCGAGCCTGATGCGCTGACCTTCGCCGATGCCCTTGGGAATCGCCACTTCGAAGCGCTTACTGGCCAATACGCGGCCGGTGCCGTGGCAGACGGGGCAGAGACGGCCGCTTATCGTTCCGGTTCCGTGGCAGCGCGGACAGATGTCGTCGATTTGCAGCGAGACCGTCTTTTTTCCGCCGGAATACACGTCGTGCAAGTCGAGATCGATGCTTGTCTCGAGATCTTGCCCGCGTCGCGCGATCCCCGGACCCTGCGCTGTCTGACGGCGACCGATGCCGGAGAAGAAGGTGTCGAAGAAGTCGGAGAAACCGCTCGGTCCCCCATCGCCGCCGAGATCGAACTCGAACTCTTCGCCGTCAACCGTCGTGCGATAGCGCCGTTGCTGCTCGGCTTGATGCGCAGCCTGCTGCCAGTTCGGTCCGAGGACGTCGTACTTCTTACGCTTCTCGGGGTCGCCTAAAACCTCGTAAGCCTCGGAAAGTTCTTTGAATTTTTCCTCGGCCTCTTTCGTGTTATTCGGATTCGCATCGGGATGCCATTTCCGCGCGAGCTTCCGATATGCCGATTTGATGTCTTTCTCGGCGGCGTTCTTGGGAACGCCGAGAATGGCGTAGTAATCCTTAAAATTCATTCGTCGCTGTGTTTGGCGACGATTACCTGGGCGGGCCGAAGCACGTCATCGCCGAGCGTGTACCCCTTTTGGGTGACCTCGACGATGGTGTCTTCGACAGCGCCATCGGCCGGCAGCGTGCCGACGGCTTCGGCAATGCGCGGATCGAAGGGCTTGCCGCGGA
>DATHOO010000170.1:0-18252 GCA_035484815.1 Candidatus Acidiferrales bacterium | reverse complement strand
TGGGTATACTTACAGCAGCGGCTGCCGATCGTTCAATAAAAGATGGCACTGAAAGGAAGTCTCATGTTTCACCGCTCCAAACCAATGCTCGCCCTGGTATTCTTTGCCTGCGTGGCTGCGGCGCCCCCGGGGATGCCCGGCGGCACCGGCGGCACGGGGGGCACCCAGCCCGAGCCCATGGGTCCGCCGGCGCCGGCCTATCAGCCAATGAACCAGCCCAGCCCTACCGCCACCGTCGATCCCGGAATGCTGCGCCAGGCCAAAACCTGGTTCGCAGCGCTGCAGTCGGGCACCGTCGACCGGTCGCAACTCGCGGCGAAGGCGAGCAGCTCGCTCACCGACGCCGACCTCGCGCAGGCGAAAGCGATGATCGGCAATCTCGGAACGCCGGCGAGCTTCGAGCAGCAGCAGGCTGCCTCGCAAGGAGGCATCTCCTTTGCTATCTATCTCGTGACGTTCAAAAGCGGCGCGAAGTACGATTTCTTCTTTGCCGTCGATCAGCAAGGAAAGGTCCAGGGGTTAAAGCTCGGACGCCCGCAATAGCTTGCGTCGCATAGAGATCGTCCTCTTCGACTTGGACGATACGCTTCACGACGACACCTACGCCTATCACAGCGCGGCCGAGGAGGTGGCACGTGAAGTTGCCGCCGAGCATGGCATTGACGCGCTCGCGCTCAAGGATGCCTACATCGCCGAAGCCGAGGGCTTCTGGCATCGCCTCTCCGCCGATGATTTGAAGGTGAAGCTGGCGAGTATTCGCGCGAGCATGTGGCAAACCGCCCTCGAGAGCGTCGGCGCCGGTGGCGATCCGGAACTCGCTCAGCGAAGCGCGGAGCGCTACAACGCCTATCGCGTGAAGTACTTCACGCTCTTTCCCGGCGCAGTCGATCTATTGCGCGCGTTGCGCGAGCGCGACATGAAGCTTGGCATCGTGACCAACGGGCTCTCCGAAACCCACCGCGAGAAGATCGCACTACTTCAGATAAGCGAGTACTTCGACGCGATCTTTCTCTCCGATGAAGTCGGCATGGTTAAACCCGACCCGTTGCTCTTTGCGCATGCGTGCCGGACCCTCGGCGGAGCCCCGGCCCACAGCGCGATGGTCGGCGATCGGTACGACCGCGACATCCGCGGGGCGCTCGAGGCCGGCCTCTACGCGATCTGGCTGAACGTTCGCGACGAGAGCCTGCCGCTCGGCGCAAAGCCGCCCGACGCGACCTGCAGCTCGATTGCCGAGGCGGGGCGCATACTTCTCCAGCCTGCCGGTGTCTAGCTGAGGTGTCGATAGACTCGATCGTTATCAAGGGCGCGCGCGAGCACAATCTCAAGAACGTCGATCTCGTTCTGCCACGCAACCGGCTGATCGTCATTACGGGGCTTTCGGGCTCCGGAAAGTCGTCGCTGGCCTTCGATACGATCTATGCCGAAGGGCAACGACGCTATGTCGAGTCGCTCTCGTCGTATGCGCGGCAGTTTTTAGGTCAGATGGAAAAACCCGACGTCGACTACATCGAGGGCCTCTCGCCGGCGATTTCGATCGACCAGAAATCCACCTCGCGCAACCCCCGTTCGACCGTCGGTACGGTCACCGAGATTTACGACTATCTCCGGCTGCTCTACGCGCGAATCGGCACGCCCCACTGCTATCAGTGCGGCCGGGAGATCAGCTCGCAGTCGAGCGAGCAGATCATCGAATCGATCGCCGAGCTCCCCGAAGGCACGCGGATACAACTGCTGGCGCCGCTCGTGCGCGGCCGCAAGGGCGAGTACACGAAGCTCTTCGAGGAGATCGCGAAAGAGGGATTCACGCGCGTGCGCGTGGACGGCGAGACGAAGGAGCTAGGACAGAAGATTTCGCTCGACAAGAAGCGCAAGCATACGATCGAAGTCATCGTCGACCGGTTGGTAATGAAGCCGGAGATTCGCAAGCGACTGGCCGATTCGATAGAGACCACGCTCCGGTTGTCGACCGGCATCGTCACCGTCGTCACTGACGATCGCGAACTAACCTACAGCGAGGCGTTTGCGTGCGTCTACTGCGGCCTCTCGTTCGAGGAGCTGGCGCCGCGGCTCTTCTCATTCAACTCGCCCTACGGTGCGTGCCCCGTCTGCACCGGACTTGGCGAAAAGATCGAGATCGATCCTTGGAAAGTGATTCCGGATCACAGCAAGTCGATCGCGGACGGCGCGATCGTTCCGTGGAGCCGCGCGCTCGGTAGCGGGCGCTACCCGTCGATGAACCCATACTACATGCAGCAGCTCGAGCGCGTGCTGCGGCGCTATCGCGTCAAGACCACGACACCAATCGAGCAGCTCTCCGACGAAGTCGTCAACCTCATTCTCTACGGCACCGACCAGGAACAGACGTTCGCCTACACCTCGCGCGGCGGCAAGACGTGGGAGTACCGCGCCTCGTTCGAGGGCGTGGTCAACAACTTGCAGCGTCGCTACGCCGAGACTTCGAGCGATTATGTAAAGGAAGAGATCGAAAAATTCATGTCGGCGTCGGTCTGTCCGGGCTGTAAGGGCGCGCGGCTCAAGCCCGAGGCCTTGGCGGTGACGGTCGGCAATCGCAACATCAGCGACCTGACGCAGATGTCGATCGAGATCGTCGAAGATTTCTTCAGGGGCTTGACGCTGACGCCGCGGCAGGAGCAGATCGCGCATCAAATCGTGAAGGAGATCCGCGCCCGACTGGGATTCTTGAGCAACGTCGGCTTGAACTATTTGACGCTTGCGCGCTCGGCGACGACGCTGGCCGGCGGCGAGTCGCAGCGGATTCGGCTGGCGACGCAGATCGGCAGCGCGCTCGTCGGCGTGCTCTACATCCTCGACGAGCCATCGATCGGCTTGCATCAGCGCGACAACGATCGTTTGCTGGCCACGCTGCGGACGCTGCGCGATCTCGGCAACACGCTGATCGTGATCGAGCACGATGAGGACACGATGCGCACCGCCGACATCGTCGTCGATATCGGGCCCGGCGCCGGCGCGGAAGGCGGCGAAATCCTCACCTCGGGGACGCTCGCCGACGTGATCGCAAATCCCAGCTCGGAAACCGGTGCGTATCTCTCCGGCCGTAAGTTCATTCCGATCCCACGCCGCCGGCGCGAACCGCGCGGTTGGATCGACGTTCGCAGCGCAACCGCGAACAATCTGCGCGGGCTCGACGTGCGTTTTCCGGTCGGAGTCTTCGCGGCGGTTACCGGCGTCAGCGGCAGCGGCAAGTCGACGCTGGTAAACGAGGTCTTGGTGCGCGCGCTGAACCAGCATCTCCATCGCCAGCCGCCGGGCGGAACCTACGGAACGGTCAAAGGGGCGGCACAACTCGATAAGCTCGTCGTGATCGATCAATCCCCGATCGGCCGAACGCCGCGCAGCAATCCGGCGACGTATACCGGTACCTTCGATCTCATTCGTGAGATATTCTCGCTCGTACCCGAAGCGCGCATGCGCGGTTACACGCCCGGACGTTTTTCGTTTAACGTCAAGGGCGGCCGCTGCGAAGCCTGCCAAGGCGACGGGATCATCAAAATTGAGATGCACTTTCTGCCCGACGTCTACGTGCCGTGCGAAGTCTGCAAAGGCAAACGCTATAACGCGCAGACCCTCGAGGTAAAATATCGCGGCAAGACCATCTCCGACGTGCTCGAGATGCGCGTCGACGAAGCGGCCGAATTCTTTGCGAGCATCCCGCGCATCCGCAACAAACTGAGCACGATCTGCGACGTCGGCCTCGGGTATATTAAGATGGGTCAGCCGGCAACGACTCTCTCGGGCGGTGAGGCGCAGCGCGTGAAACTCGCGACCGAGCTCTCCCGGCGCTCGACCGGTCGAACGTTCTACGTGCTCGACGAGCCGACTACCGGCTTGCACTTCGCCGATATCCACAAGCTCCTCGAGGTCCTCGAGCGTCTCGTTAAGCTCGGGAATACGGTGCTCGTCATCGAACACAACCTCGACGTGATCAAAACCGCCGATTATCTGATCGATCTCGGACCTGAAGGGGGCGATCGCGGCGGCACGGTGATCGCCACCGGCACGCCGGAAGAGATTGCGCGCAGCGAGCATTCCTACACGGGTGCCTATCTCGTCCCGGTGCTGCGCGATCAGCGCGCGGTCGGTCATCACCGGCCCGACGATGCCGAGCTCGAGCGCTTAGAGCGAGAGAACCTCTTCGCTTTGCACGATCTTGGCGAAACGGGGCGCGTACCCGTCGAGGCCTAAAATGGCGACGTTCTCGATCGTCATGCTCGTCTGTGCCGACCTCACCCGTTCGCGAGACTTTTATCGCGATCTGCTCGGCCTGCCGGTTCGTCAGGATTTACCGAAACGTCCGGTGCGGTTCGAGCTCGGTAATGGTGCGGTGCTCAGCCTGCACCGCAAAAGCGACGTGCTCGCAGTGCGCCCGGGCTCGTTGCAACTCGGCTTCGTGGTGGACGACGTCGATCGGTTCGTCGCCGATTGCGTCGCGCGCGGCGTCCCGATCTTCCAAGATCCGTATGACGAACCGTTCGGGCGCGTCGCGGTGATCGGCGACCCCGACGGATATCCCTTGCAAGTGGGCACGCTGCGCAAGCGATGACCGCTGATAGGCTGCGGCGGCGGGCGGAGGCGTTGCGCGAGCAGATCGAAGAGGCGAACCATCGCTACTACGTGCTCGACGAACCGCAAATTACCGACGCGGAGTTCGACGCGTTGCTGCGCGAGCTCATCGAGCTCGAGGAAAAGGATCCTGCGTTGCGCACGCCCGATTCTCCAACGCAACGCGTCGGTGCCACCGCTTCGGAGCGATTCGCGCCATTCGACCACGCGCGACCGATGTTGAGCCTCGCCAACGCGGTTTCGGCCGAGGAGCTGCGGGCCTTCGACGAACGCGCGCGTAGAGTCGCCGGCGGCAACGTGGCGTATGTCTGCGAGCTGAAGATTGACGGGCTCGCGATCGCGCTCGACTATCGAAACGGTTCACTGGCGCGTGGCGGAACGCGCGGCGACGGCCGCGTCGGCGAGGACGTGACGGCCAACCTGCGTACGGTCAAAACGATTCCATTGCGTTTGCATTCGCGATCAGCCGAGGCGCCGGTGTTCGTTGAGGTGCGCGGCGAGACGTACTTGCGCAAAAGCGATTTCGAGCGGCTCAACGCCGCGCGCGAGCGCGAAGGTTTGCCGGCTTTTGCCAACCCGCGTAACGCCGCCTCGGGCGGCGTGCGGCAGCTCGACCCTGCGCTCACCGCCCAGCGCCGCCTTTCGTTCTATGCCTATCAGTTGATTTCCGACGAGCCTTTGGCATCGCAGTGGCAGGCGCTGCGCCGGCTCGAGGCGCTCGGGCTTCCGGTGAATCCCTATATCGAGCGCGCGGCGTCGCTCGACGAGGTCCTCGCCTACTGCAACGCGTGGGCAGCGAAACGCGATCAGCTCGATTACGAGATCGACGGCGTCGTCGTCAAAGTCGACGACTTCGCGCTGCAGGAGCAACTGGGCGTCGTCGCGCGCGATCCGCGTTGGGCGATCGCCTTTAAGTTCAAGCCGCGCGAGGCGCGAACGAAACTCGTCGACATCGTGGTCAGCGTCGGCCGTACCGGCACGCTCAATCCAAACGCCGTGCTGAAGCCCGTGAAGATCGGCGGTGTGACCGTCAAAAGCGCGACGTTGCACAACATCGACTACATCGAGAGCAATGACATTCGCATCGGGGACACGGTTCTCGTCACGCGTGCCGGCGACGTCATCCCGCGCGTGGTCGGCCCGGTGCTCGTGGAGCGCACCGGCAAAGAGCGCAAGTTTCGCATGCCAGACCGTTGCCCCGTCTGCGGCTCCGACGTCGACCATCCGCAGGATGAAGCGATGTCGCGCTGCACCAACGCCGCTTGCCCGGCGCAGGTCTACGAGCGGGTGCGCCACTTTGCGTCGCGCGGCGCGATGGACATCGAAGGGCTCGGCGACGTCATGGCGCAGCAGCTGACCGAGGCCGGACTCGTCCGCGATATCGCCGACATCTACAAGCTCGACGATGAGACGCTCGCCACGGTTCCCCGCACCGGGAAGAAGAGCATCGAGAACTTGTTGCATAACATCGAGCGATCGAAAGGGCGCGGCCTGGCGCGACTGCTCTACGGCCTGGGAATTCGCTTCGTCGGCACGCAGACGGCGACGATCTTGGCGGGCGATTTCGGGACGATCGACGCGATTGCGGACGCCGGTGAAGCGGAGTTACAGCGCAGCGATGGGATCGGTCCCGAGGTGGCCGGCAGCGTCGCACTCTTCTTTAAGCAGCGCGCGAACCACGAGATGATCGATCGGTTGAAACGCGCCGGCGTGGAGATGACTGCGCCAAAACGCGCGCGGGCAGCGGACGGCAAGGTCGCAGGGAAGACGTTCGTATTGACCGGCACGCTGCCGAGCCTCACGCGCGACGACGCCACCGACCTCATCGTCGCCGCCGGCGGCAAAGTGACGGGTTCGGTGAGCAAGAAAACCGACTATGTGATCGCAGGCGAAGAACCCGGCAGCAAGCTAACCAAGGCCGAACAACTCGGCGTCGCGATCCTCGACGAAGCCGGCCTGCGCAAACTGCTCGCATGACCAACGCCTCCGTGCGGGTCGTCCCTGCTGACGTGTTGACTCCGATCGGCGCCTACAACGCGCTCGCGCAGCCACAGGCATCGTGTTTGCTCGAGAGCGTCGAAAGCGGTGGGCGAATCTCGCGGTATTCGTTTATCGGCCTGGACTACATCGCAGCCGAGGATTTTGCCGCCGGCGATCGCTTATACGAACGCGTCCGCGAGTTTATCACCGCTCATCGGACCGATGGCGACAATGCCAGCCTTGGCGGGGCATTGCTGGCCTTTTCCTACGACGCCGCGCGCAGCGACGCGCGACTTCCGCCACGCGCTGCATCGATCCCCGCAATGCCGGCC
The DNA here is from genome assembly GCA_035484815.1 of Candidatus Acidiferrales bacterium. Taxonomy (GTDB): domain Bacteria; phylum Vulcanimicrobiota; class Vulcanimicrobiia; order Vulcanimicrobiales; family Vulcanimicrobiaceae; genus Cybelea. Next base: position 11,335 of record DATHOO010000170.1, on the reverse strand, counting down.
GCCTATTGCGCCGTCCCCGCGACGTGGCTGATCTTCGACCACTTCACCGATTCGCTCACGATTTGGTGCAGCGGCGGCGAGAGTACCGCACGCGAGCGCCGCATCGATGCCTACCTCGAACGGCTGCTCGCGGCGAAGCCCGCGTTGCCGCAACAGGTGCGCGCGCGCGGCGCGATGAGCGAATCGATCGATCGCCGGCGTTATCTCGAGTTGGTCGCTGCGGCAAAACACCACATCTTCGAAGGCGACGTCTACCAGCTTCAGGTCGGTATCCGCTTCGGCGCCGAGTTCGACGGAAGCGCTTTCGATCTCTATCGCGCGCTGCGGCGTGAGAACCCGTCGCCGTACATGTTCTTCGTCGACACGCCGTTTGGTGAGTTGCTCGGCGCGAGCCCCGAGTTTCTCGTCCGTTTGGAAGGGCGAAAGGCGCGCATCCGGCCGCTTGCCGGCACGCGCTGGCGCGGACGCGACGACGACGAGGACGCGCGCATCGCCGCCGAGCTGCTGACGAACGAGAAGGAACGCGCCGAACACGTGATGCTGGTCGATCTCGGGCGCAACGACCTCGGCTCGGTCTGCGAGTACGGCAGCGTGCAGGTCGACGAGCTGCTTCAGATCGAGCGCTACAGCCACGTCATGCACATCGTTTCGAACGTGGTCGGCCGCTTGCGTGAAGATCGCGACGCGCTCGATCTCTTTCGCGCCGGCTTTCCGGCGGGCACCGTCACCGGCACGCCGAAGATCCGAGCGATGCAACTCATCGACGGGTTTGAATCGCTCACGCGAGGGTTTTACGCCGGCAGCATCGGCCGATGGTCGTTCGGCGGCGATTTCGACTCGTGCATCACCCTGCGCAGCGTGCACGTCCAAAATGGACATGCGTGGTGGCAAGCGTCGGCCGGCATCGTCGCCGACTCCGATCCGGTTGCAGAGTACGAAGAAGTCTTTCACAAGACGCGCATCGCGCGCGCGGTGCTCGGAATAGAATGATCCGCAAGCTGCTCTTCGTCGACAATTTCGACAGCTTCAGCTATAACGTCGTGCATCTGCTCGCATCGGCCGGCGCATCACCCGACGTGATGCTCAACGATGACCGGCGGCTGCAACCGGCGCTGCTCGATGCCTACGAGGCGGTCGTCGTGGGACCGGGTCCCGGACGTCCCGAGCACGCGCCGCAGATGATGGCGGTGCTGCGCGCTGCGATCGATCGCGGGATGCCGGTCTTGGGGGTCTGCCTCGGACTCCAAGCGATCGGTGAGGCGATGGGTGCGACGTTGACGCACGCGCCGCGTCTCATGCACGGCAAAACCTCGCAGATCGTGCACGACGGATGTGGGGTATTCGCCGGCTTGCCGTTGCCGCTCACCGCCACGCGCTACCACTCTCTCTGCTTGGACCCGGCGACGATTCCAACTGCGCTGCGCATCACCGCGCGCAGCGACGACGGCGTCGTGCAGGCGATCGCCCATCGCGATCGTCCCGTCCACGGCGTGCAGTTTCATCCGGAATCGGTCCTCAGCGACCACGGCAAAGCCCTCGTCGCCAATTTTCTCGCTCTCGCATGATTGAGTTCCCGGCGCTTTTGCGTCGCGTACTCGCCGGAGAGCATCTCTCACAGGACGAAGCCGCGTCGTTTGTCGGCGAACTCATGGACGGCAACTACACGCCGGCGCAGGCCGCAGCGCTGCTAGCCGCGCTGGCCGCGAAAGGTGAAAGCGTCGACGAAATAATCGGGGCCGCGCGCGCGATGCGCGAGCGCAGCCTGCACGTCGAGCACGGATTGCCGATGGTCGTCGACGTCGTCGGCACCGGTGGCGATCACGCGAACACGCTCAATATCTCGACCATGACGGCATTGGTGGTGGCAGCCGACGGGATCCCGGTCGCCAAGCACGGCAACCGTGCGGCCTCAAGTGCCTGCGGAAGCGCCGATGTGCTGGAGGCCGCAGGCTTCCCGATCGAGCTTGCTCCTGAGCTCGCGGCGACGATGCTGCGCGCGAGCGGCTTCACGTTTATGTTCGCACCACGCTATCATCCGGCGATGCGAAATGTCGCAGCGATTCGGCGCGAACTCGGCGTACGTACCATCTTTAACCTGCTCGGCCCGCTGACGAACCCCGCTCGTGCGACACACCTGATGGTTGGCGTCGCGCGCGAGTCGCTCGTCGAACCGCTCGGCCGCGCGTTGCGTGGGCTCGGCGTGAAGCGCGGGGCGGTCGTTTTCGGCTGTAGCGGGATCGACGAAGTCGCCGGCGACGCGCCCACGCTCGTCTATTCGTTCGATGAGGAGGGCGAGCAGCTGCGACGGCTAGATCCCTCCGAGGCCGGCATCACCGCGCCGTTGCGCACACCGGTGGGCGGCTCGGTCGACGCCTCACGCGCGGCTTTCTTGGAGATTCTTGGCGGCGCGCGCTCGCCCGCCGCCGATGTCGTCGCCCTCAACGCCGCGGTGGTGTTGCAGACGGTCGGCGCCGAGAGGGAGCTGCCGGCTGCCTTCGAGCGCGCGCGCAGCGTGTTGGCGAGCGGCGCTGCGGGGCGCACGTTCGAACACGCGAAAGAGATCGCCCACGATGGCTGACGTTTGGATCAAATTCTGCGGCTGCACCTCGTCGCGCGACGTTGAGCTGGCGGCTCAGGCCGGTGCCAACGCATTTGGTATGATCTTTGCGCCGTCGCCGCGCCGCGTTACCTGGCAGGCAGCTAACGATATCGCCTCACGCGCTCCATCGTCGATCGAAGCGGTTGCCGTCTTCGTCAATCCGGCGCGCGGCGAAGTCGAAAAGGTGCGCTCGGTCTTTCCGCGCGCCTGGCTGCAGTTTTCGGGCGACGAATCGCCGGAGTTCGTGGCGGACTATGGCGAGCGCGCGATCAAGGCAATTCACGTCGATGAGGCCGGATCGGGCATCGCCGAAGCCGCCGGCCTTTTTCCGTATGCGCTTCTGCTGCTCGATGCAAAACACAACAGCCTGGCCGGCGGGACCGGCGCGAGTTTCAAATGGGAGCACGCGGTTCCGATCGCGCGCGAACGGCGCGTTGTCATCGCCGGTGGTCTGACGGCCGAAAACGTCGGTGCTTGCGTGGGGCGGCTGCATCCGTTTGGCGTGGACGTGCGCAGCGGCATCGAGAGCGACGGCCGGAAGGATCCCTTGAAGATGCGCGCCTTCGTGGTCGCGGTGCGGGAGCGGTGAAGCCGCCGGACGCGCGCGGCTACTTCGGGCGGTTCGGCGGGCGTTTCGTTCCCGAAGTGCTCGTGGCGGCTCTCGACGAGCTCGAACGTGCTATGGCGAGTGCGTTTGCCGACTCGGGCTTTTGGGATGAGTACCACGCCGTGCTGCGCGATTTCGTCGGACGCCCGTCGCCGATCTATCGGTGCGAACGGTACGCCGCCGAGGTTTCCTCGGTTCCCCTGGTGATGAAACGCGAAGATACCAATCACACCGGCGCGCACAAGATCAACAACACCGTGGGGCAAGCATTGCTCGCGTTGCGAATGAGCAAACGACGGCTGCAGGCCGAGACCGGCGCCGGCCAGCACGGCGTTGCGACCGCGACCGTTGGCGCGAAGTTCGGTCTTCCAGTCGACGTGTATATGGGCGCGCGCGACGTGGAGCGACAAGCGCTCAACGTTCAGGTGATGCGGCTGCTCGGCGCGAACGTGCACCCGGTCGAGAGCGGAACGCAGACGCTCAAAGACGCGACCAATGAGGCGTTCCGGGTCTGGGCGCAGCGCGTGAGCGACACGTTCTACGTCATCGGCAGCGTCGTGGGCGCGCACCCGTACCCGTATCTCGTGCGCGAATTGCAGAAAGTCGTCGGCATCGAGGCACGGCAACAGGTAGTGGAACGCTTCGGGCGTCTCCCAACCGACGTGGTCGCCTGCGTCGGCGGCGGTAGCAATGCCATCGGAATCTTTGCGGGTTTCATCGACGACCCGGCGGTGAGACTCTGGGGTGTTGAAGCGGCCGGCGAAGGCATCGCTACCGGCAAGAGTGCGGCCTCGCTCGTCGCAGGGAGCGTCGGAGTGCTGCACGGCTCGCGCTCGTACCTGCTCCAGAACGACGAGGGGCAAGTGTTGCCGACGCATTCGATCGGTGCGGGGCTCGATTATCCCGGCGTCGGTCCCGAGCATGCGTTCTTGAAAGAGAGCGGCCGCGCGACGTACGCGAGCGTCACCGACGCGGACGCGGTCGACGCTTTTCATGCATTTGCTCGCAGCGAGGGCATCGTGCCCGCGCTCGAAAGCGCACACGCGATCGCCTTTGCGCATCGGCTGGCGGCGCAGCGTGACGCCGGCGATCTGATTCTCGTCAACCTCAGCGGCCGCGGCGATAAAGATATCGCGCGGTGAGCGGCAGGCTATCTCAGGCGTTCGAGCGCGCGAGGCTCGAGCGGCGCGTTGCTTTCATCCCATACATCATGGCGGGCGACCCCGATCTCGCGACGACCGAAGCGATCGTTGCGGCGCTGAGCGTCGCAGGCGCCGATACGATCGAACTCGGCATTCCGTACAGCGATCCGCTTGCCGACGGTCCAACCATTGCATCGGCAGGTGCGCGCGCGCTTGCGAACGGAACGAAGCCGGCCGACGTGCTCGCGCTGGTGCGTCGATGCAGCGCCGCCTCCGCACCCCTACTGCTCTTTACGTATTTCAACCCAATCGATCGCATCGGCGCGGAGCGCTTTGCGGATCAAGCGTCGGCCGCGGGAGCGGCAGGCGCGATCGTCCCCGATCTCGCGCTCGAGGAATCGGAGGAACTTCGTTCCGCATTGCATGCGCGCGGCCTCGAGATGCCGCTGCTCGTCGCGCCATCGACGCCGCGCGCACGTGCCCAGCGGATCGCCGAGGCCGCGAGCGGATTCGTCTACGTCGTCTCGCGGTTGGGCGTCACCGGCGCCGGCACGACGCCGGACTTTGCGCCGCTCGACGCGCAACTGGCGATGCTCCGCGAGGTAACGAACAAACCACTCGCCGTTGGTTTTGGATTGAGCCGTCCCGCGCAAGTGCGACGCGTCGCCGCGCTCGCCGATGGCGTAGTCGTCGGCAGCGCACTCATTGACGCATACGCGCAGGCAAACGGCAACGAAGCGGCGAGTCGCGTGAGCGAGTTCGTTGGCCCACTCGTTGCCGCCGCTCGACGAGGCTAAGGACGCCCCGCTCGCCTTACAAGGGTGCGCTATCCCGCGCGCGAAGCAATCTCTGTGAAACGCATTCTTTTGTGCGCCGGTTTTGCGCTCGGCGCGTTCCTCTTTGGAGTAAGCCAAGCGTCCGCGCAAACGACGGCCGCGCCGCCGGTTGACTACGCCACATTCACCAAGGGCCTGACGCCGCAGCACGGCCTCTTCACGATCTGGCGCAAGAGCGGAAAGGTTTACATCGAGCTGGCCAAGGATCAGCTTGACGCCGACTTCATTCAGACGGCAGTGCCCGAGAACGGTGACGGCGGATCCGTGGTGACGCCTGGCTTGCCGTACGTCCAGTTCCCGAGCGCGCGCATCGTGCGCTTCAGCCGCGCCGACGACAAGGTCGTCGTGACCTGGCCGAATACGTCGTTCATTGCGACGCCCAACACGCCGGCGGCCCGCGCGATCGCCGCGTCGTTCGCGCCGTCGGTCATCGCGACCGCGCCGGTCGTCGCGCAAGACGCCGCGAGCGGGCGTGTTATCTTCGACGCTTCGTACATGCTCGGCGACGTTCTGGACATCACCGATGCCTTCCGTGCGGCACTCAATACCGACACAAAGCCGGGATCGGCGTACCGGCTCGACGACACGCGATCGTACTTCGGCGTGACCAAGGCCTTTCCGGAGAACGTCATCGTCGAGGCCGATCAAACGTTCACGTCGGCGCAGCCGCCTGACGCCTTCGATAACGTGATCGACGCGCGCGCGGTTCAGATCGACGTCAAATATAACATCGCCAAGGCACCCCCGCTAGGAAGCTATATGCCGCGCTTGGCGGACGACCGTGTGGGCTATTATCCGAACATCCAACTCGAGTACGATGCCGATAACGTTCACGAGCGCCAAGTGCGGTATATCGCTCGCTGGAACCTCGCGCGTCATCCAATGGTCTACTACATCAGCAATACGGTTCCGGTGCAGTACCGGGAAACGATTCGGCAAGCATTGTTAACGTGGAACAACGCCTTTGCGCCCATCGGCTATCCCAATGCGGTCGTCGTGAAGGAGCAGCCGGACGATCCGAACTGGGATCCCGACGACATCCGCTACAACACGGTGCATTGGCTGACGCTCGCCTACGGCGGCGGGTACGCGCAAGCCGGGCTCGTTTGGGATCCGCGCACCGGCGAGCTGATCCATACTTCGATCGTCGTCGACGCCGACCTGATGCGCTTCGGCTATGTGGAAGGAATGGATTTCGTCGATCCGGTTCGCACGCTTGACGATGCGCGAGGTTTCGCAGCGCGCGAAGGCGCCTACGCGGCCGGCGCCAAGGCCTCGGCGATGTTCGGGCTAACGGCGCTTTGGGCCACCGACCAGATAACGCCCGGGCAAATTCCGCCGCGTTATGCGCTCGATTTCCTCAAGGCGATCGTGCTGCACGAATCGGGCCACAACTGGGGCCTCCAGCATAACTTCATCGCGTCGGAGGCCTACTCGTCGGCGCAGGTTCGCTCGAAGAGCTTCACCGATCGGCACGGTCTCGCCAACTCGGTCATGGAATACACACCCGTCAACGTCTGGCCGAAGGGAACCTCGACCGGCGACTACTTTCAGACGGTGCTCGGTCCGTATGATTACTATGCGATCAAGTACGGTTACGCCGCGATTCCCGGTGCCACGACACCGCAACAGGAGCGGCCGACCTTGTTGCGATGGGCCTCAGCGTGGTCGAATCCATGGTACCGGTTCGCGATGGACGAAGACGTCCATTGGACCTCCGGGCACGCGATCGACCCGCGCATCGACCAGTTCGATCTCACCAACGACAATATCAACTGGTGCGAGGCGCAGATACGCGTCTCGAAGACGATCATACGCGCCATGCCACAGCGCTTTGCGCAAAACGAAGCAAACCACGACGCGCTGCGCGAGGCATTCCAGCTTGCGCTCGCCCGCGCTTTCAGCTGCACGAACGTTGCGTGGCACTATATCGGCGGCGAGGAGCTCTCACGCGCGCACATCGGCGATCCCGGATCGTTGCCTCCACTCGTGCCGGTTCCGCGCAGCGAATCTAAACGCGCGTTCGCATTTCTCGACGAGCATCTCTTCTCTCCCTCGGCGTGGAACTTGTCGCCGTCGCTTTTGCGGCAACTGGTCTATACGGAATGGGTAACCGACCTCCCGACGCCGGCGTGGGCGTACAATCCGCCGATGCGCCACGACGAACCGATTGCGCAGATCGTCGAAAGCCTGCAAGAGCGAACGCTCAGCTCGATCTTCAGTCCGATCTTGCTTCAGCGCCTCGACGACCTCTCGCTCAAGTATGGCAGCAGCGCCACGATGAGCCTCAGCGATGCGTTCGCATGGACTCAGAGCGCAGTCTTCGGCGACCTTCGCAGCAAGAACGTGAGCTCGATGGGGGAGGTGCATCGCACCCTGCAACAATGGTATGTGCGCATGCTGGCGCAGATGCTCGTCGCACCGAAGCCGGGAACGCCCTACGACGCACAGTCGCTCGCGCGAGCCGAGCTCGTGGCCCTTCGCGACCAGGCCCGAGCGACGCGGCAACGGTCAGGGTTCGACGACCTGACTAACGCGCATCTTGGTGCGCTTGAAGCCGTTGCCGATCAGGCTCTTTCCGCCCGAATGGCCGTTCCGCCGCCGATGCCGACCGGCGCATCGTCGAATGAATAGCGTGCGCGGATAGGCTCGCTCCGAGCGCATCGATGACGTCGCCGGCGACGACGCCGACCGGCCGCGCCTCCGCCGCACGCTGTCCAGCCAAGCCGTGCCAGTAGGCTCCCGCGCAAGCGGCGCCTACTGGCGAGAGTCCCTGCGACATCAGGGTCGCGATGATGCCGGTGAGCACGTCGCCGGTGCCTGCCGTCGCCAGCGCGTTCGTGCCGGTTGGATTGATATGCACTGGTCCGATGCCGTCGTAGATCAACGTGTCAGAGCCCTTGAGCAGCGTCGTGATTCCGGTGCGTTCGACAAACTCGTGGATGCGCTCGACGCGCGTCCCGGGGGCAATCGTTCCGCGCCCCGATAAACGCGCAAACTCGCCCGCGTGCGGGGTTACGACGCACGGCTTGTTGCGCAGCAGCTCGAGCCGTTTGCTCAAATGAAAGAGGCCGCTCGCGTCGACCACGATCGGTAACTCGTTGGCTTTCAAGAAGAGTTCGAAGATTTTACCCGTACGATCGTCGAGTCCAAGTCCGGGGCCGATCGCGATTGCGCCGTTGCGCTTGGAGAGCTCGAGGAGCTCTTCCACGATGGCTTCGGGTGCTGCGGTCTCGGAGAGCTCGACGACCACCTGTTCGACGAGGTGCGCGCGCAACGCGCTCGCCGCCGAGCTCGGCGTGGCGACCGTCACGTACCCGGCCCCGGCACGCGCAGCGGCGCGCGCGCAGAGCGCGGCCGCGCCAGGGAACTGCGCCGAGCCCGCGACGATGAGCGGCGCGCCGGCCGAGTACTTCTGCGTGTCCGGTGCGCGTTGGGGAAGCAGCTGCAAAAACGTTTCGTCGTCGAGCGCAGCGAACTCACGCGGCGCAGCGGCGAGGATCGAGTCTGCGATTCCGATGTTCGCGCACCACAGCTCGCCGACGCGTTCGCGCGCCGGCTCGAGCAGCAGCCCCGGCTTCAGTGCTGCAAGCGCGAGCGTGACGGTCGCGTGCACTGCGTCGTCGTCGACCGCGCCGGTGAGGGCATCTACCCCGCTCGGCAGGTCGATCGCGAGAACGGGAGACTGCCGTCCGTCGAGTGCTCGGGCAAGATGCCGGTAGGTGTCGGGCAGCGGCAGCCGCGACCCCGTGCCGAAGAGGGCGTCGACGCCAACCACTCCGTCCAGAAGGTCACGCGCCGCGCCCTCGTCCGGCGGAAGCGGAACGACGCGCACGCCCGCCGCCGCCGCCCGCGCCTCGGCCGCCGCGCGCGCGGTCGAGCGCCTCCCCGCCGGGTCGGCGGCTACGGTGCACTCGTAGAGCGGCGAAAGCTCGGCGAGCGCGGCAAAGGCATCGCCGCCGTTGTTGCCGGGACCAGCGAACGCGACGATCGGTTCCTCCGGTCCGGCCAGCGCGCGCAGCCGCTCGGCAATGCGCGCGCCGGCGTTGCTCATCAGTTCGTCCTCGCCGACGGCGGCGACGGCCTCCGCGTCCGCGGCCCGCATCGCTGCCGGCGTCAAGACATAGATCACGATTCCAAGATGACGAACGCGACGGCGGCCGTGGCCGTGTGCGTGATGCTCAAGTGAATTGTTCGCACGCCGCGGCTGCGCATCAACGTGGCGGCACGCTCGCGTAGCTCGATCGTCGGCTTGCCGCTGCGCTCGTGTCCGACGCCCACCCAGCGCCACGGTATCGCGTGGCCGAACGCCTTACGCGTGGCTTCCTTTGCTGCAAAGAATCCGGCGAGCCGCTCCGCCCAGTTGCGCTTGCGCATCGCGTACTCCATCTCGCGCTCGGTGTAGATCTTTCGCGCAAACCATGCCAGCTTACGCTCGTCGAAGCGGTAGCGCGCAACGTCCGCCAGGTCGATGCCGACTCCAACGATCACCGCGACGACTTCGACGGATGCCGAGCTTGTCATCTTAAACGAGATTTAAGCCGCGGTTCGGCAAGTGTTGCGGCGGCTCGGGGCGAATCAACGAGACGAGATGGAGTCGCAGATACGCATCGTGCCGGTCAATACGATCGATGCAGTATTCTTGGATCGGCTCGGGCCCTGTCTCGAGGAACGGTTCCTCGCAACGGTGCGCGTCGAACGTTCGCTCGTCGTCCCGCGCAGTTCGCTCAACGCGACGCGCGGTCAGCTCTTCGTCGCGACGCTCACGACGAAAGTGCAGCGGGCGCATCCCAACGCCGAAGCGATCCTTCTGGCGATTACGGACTTCGATCTCTACAAGACGTCGCACCGTTTCGTCTTCGGCGATGCCGACGAATCGCAAGGAGTCGCCGTCGTTTCGATTCACCGGCTGCGCTCGGAGTTCTACGGTGAGCCGGTCGACGCAAACGTGCTCTTTCAGCGAACGCTGAAGGAATCGATTCACGAGTTGGGCCACGCGTTTGGGCTCAAACATTGCTACAACGCGCGCTGCGCCATGTATTACTCGAACTCGATTTTCGAAACCGACAACAAGATGCCGCAGTTCTGCGAGATCTGCGACCGCCGCCTCAGTAAGACGCGCAACGAGCGCTCGTAGCGGCGCCTAGCGCAACACGCGAGCGTCGGCGAGCGAAACGGTTTCGCGGGTCCCGTTGGCGCGGATCACGCGCAGGCCACCACCGGGCACCAGCCCTTGCGCGACGGCATCGAACGGTACGGCTTCGCCGTCGTGCTGGATACGATAACGCTTTCCGGGAAGCTGGGCCGCTTCGTCCCACTCCGAGATGACGCGCTCGGGTTGATCGAGCATGAAGAGCCAGCGTTGGTACTGGCGCAGGATTCCGTGGAGCAACGCACCACGCTCCACCGCCACCACGTCGTCGCAGAATGCGGGCGGCGGATCGATGCCGAGCTCGACGCCGGGGCGCCGGACGTTGATTCCAACCCCGCAGGCGACCCGGGCATGCACTCCGCTCACTGACGATTGGCAGAGTATGCCCGCGAGCTTCTCCGCGCCGAGCAGCAGATCGTTGGGCCACTGCAACGTGGTTGTCACGCCGGAATCGAGCAGCGCGGTGCGCACCGCGAGCGCGACCCAATACGGCACAGCCCACAACGTGTCGGTTGCGACGCTGCGCGGCAAGATCGTCGTGAAGAGCAGCGCCGATCCGGCCGGCGCAAGCCACATCCGCCCCTTTCGACCGGCTCCCCGGCTCTGATATTCGGCGACGATCGTTCGGCCGCCGGCGCGCTCATCGTCGAGCAGCGCCGCCGCATCGGCGTTCGTGCTTTCCGTTTCTTCCACGTACTCGATCGTCGCGAACGGCGTCCCCGCCAGCGCACGAGCCACATCCTCGTACGGACCGCTTTTCAGCATAGCCTCGCGATACTTTGGCTGTAGCCTCCCGCTGTCATCCCAAGCCGTTGTCATCCCAAGCCCTTTGTCATCCTGGACCTGACCCGGTTTCGTGGACTCTAAGATAAGCATCAGTCGATGCGGAAAGAGGAGTCCTATGAGAGCCCGGAAGCGCGTGGATTATTCGCGCGAGTTCAAGATGGAAGCCGTCCGGCTAGTGAAGGCCGGCAAGAAATCGGTGACGCAGATCGCTGC
>DATHOO010000169.1:0-14957 GCA_035484815.1 Candidatus Acidiferrales bacterium | reverse complement strand
ACGGTGACTTGCGACTTTCCATCCGGGCGTAAGTACGGAATGCCCTCGCTCTTGCGCACCGCTGCTAGGTGCTTGGTGAGATTATGCGCGAGAACGATCGGCAGCGGCATCAACTCGGCGGTCTCGCGACAGGCGTAGCCGAACATCATGCCCTGGTCACCGGCGCCGAGCAACTCGAACTCATCGTCGTCGCCCGCCTTCGCCTCCAAAGAACGATCGACGCCCAGCGCGATGTCGGGCGATTGTTCGTCAATGGAAACGCTCACGCCGCACGTTTCGGCATCGAAGCCAATGGCCGAACGCGTATAACCGACCTCGCGCACGACCTCGCGCGCGAGCTTCGGAATATCCACGTAGGTTCTGGTCGTCACCTCGCCGGCGATGTGAATTTGACCGGTGATCGCGAACGTTTCGACCGCGACACGCGACATCGGATCGTCTTTGATCAGGGCGTCGAGCACCGCGTCGGAGATTTGGTCGGCGAGCTTATCTGGATGACCCTCGGTTACCGATTCGCTGGTAAAGAGTCGCTGGTACGCCACTTTAGGTTCCCTCGCTCCACGAGGCAATGTATTTCACCTGCTCCGGCGTGAGCGTGTCGATCTCGACGTTCATCGAAGAGAGCTTGAGCCGCGCGACCTCCTCGTCGATCTCGACCGGTACATCGTAGACGCGTCCCTGCTCGAGCTCTTCGTGATGTTTGACGAGATGCTCCGTCACCAACGCCTGATTCGAAAACGACATGTCCATTACCGCAGCCGGATGTCCTTCAGCCGCCGCGAGGTTGATCAAGCGTCCGTCGGCGAGAATGCAGACCTTGCGTCCGTCGTGCAACTCGTATTGCTCGACAAATTCACGGGGTTCGGTTTTTCCGCGGGAGATCCGCGCAATTGACTCGAGGTCAAGTTCGTCGTTAAAGTGCCCCGAGTTGCAGACGATGGCGCCGTCTTTCATGAGCCGAAAGTGCTCTTCGCGAATCACGTGGTAGTTGCCGGTAACGGTCACGAAGAGATCGCCGACTTTCGCCGCATCGTTCATCGGCATCACCCGGTAGCCATCCATGACCGCCTCGATCGCTTTACGCGGGTCGACTTCGGTAACGATGACGTGCGCGCCCATTCCGGCGGCTCGCGAGGCGATGCCGCGGCCGCACCAGCCGTACCCGACCACGACCAACGTGCGTCCCGCCAGGAGCACATTGGTCGCGCGAATGATGCCGTCGAGCGTCGACTGTCCGGTACCATAGCGATTGTCGAACATGAACTTCGTCAGCGCGTTGTTGACGGCGAAAATCGGATAGGGGAGCACGCCGTCGCGTTGCATCGCACGCAGCCGTATCACACCGGTCGTCGTCTCTTCGCATCCGCCGATCAGCTCGCCGAGCTGATCTTGGTGCTTGGTGAAGAGTGTGGTGACCAGGTCGCAGCCGTCGTCCATGGAGATGCGAGGATGCGTGGCGATGACCGATTCGATGTGGGAATAGTAGGTGGCGTTGTCTTCGCCTTTGATCGCATAGGTCGCAATGCCGTACTCGCAGAGCGCCGCGGCGACGTCGTCCTGCGTGGAGAGCGGGTTGCTGGCGCAGAGCGCGATCGAGGCGCCGCCGGCCTGGAGCGCCAGCATCAGGTTGGCGGTTTCGGTCGTCACGTGGAGGCAGGCGCCGATGCGTACGCCCTCGAGCGGTTTTTCAACTTCGAAGCGGTCGCGAATCTGCGTGAGGACGGGCATATAGGCGCCCGCCCAGGCGATGCGCGAACGTCCCGCCTCGGCGAGGCGAAGGTCTTTGACGGCGCCTTCGGGCGACGTCCGATCCAAAAGGGGCACGCTTAAAAACTCCTGCAAGGCGAAGAAATGGCTCGCGGGCCTTTCGCCGCAGGCGCGGCGAACCCATCCGCTAACCAGAACCGCGTGGAAACGATCGGCGACTATCTCGAGCGTCTCGCCTCCAACGACCCGGTTCCGGGCGGCGGCAGTGCTGCCGCGCTGACCGCGGCCGTCGCCGCGGCCCTCACCGCGATGGTCGGACGCATCCAGACGCCGCCGAATGAAGGGATCGTTTCACGCGCCGATCGGTTGCGCGCTGAGCTCACCGAGGCGAGACGCCGCGACGAGGCGGCCTATGCCGCCGTCGTAGCCGCGCAGGCGTTGCCCAAACGCAACGATGCGGAGCGCGCGGGGCGCCGCGATGCGCTCGCGGCGACGCTCTACGAGGCCGCCGAAGCCCCGCTCCACGCCGCAACGCTCGCGCTCGGGGTCCTGGAGCTGACCGATCGCTTGATCGAGACGCCGCTGCGAGCGCTCGCGAGCGACGTCGGCAGCGCCGCCGAGCTCGCCGCGGCAGCCGTCGCCGCATGCGCCTACAACGTTCGCGTCAATCACCGCTACATGCACGACGAGCCGGCGATTCGGGAACAGACCGCCGCGCTCGATCGCGTCGAGCAAAAGGCGTCGGCAATTCTCGCGCACGTCCGCGCGAGACTCAAAGATTAAGGTAGGTCGCCGCCGCCATCGCGCCGAGGATCTGACCGGCGAGCGGTCCGGTGTCTTCGCCCTTGGGACCATTCATCGCGCCGATATAAAAGGCAAAGGCCACGTGATGTCCGCCGCGTGTCGTGATATATCCCGCAAGGGCTTTCTCGACCGTCGAGCCTCCGGTTAAGTCGTTATCGCCGCCGTCCGTGCCGGTTTTTGCAAAAACCTTGCCGCGGGCCGGCGACTTTATTTGAATGTCGGCGAGCGTTCCGTCGACGCCCATGATTGGCAGACCGCGCAACAAGTAATGGAACCATGGCTGTTTTCGCGCCCACGCGAGATAGCGAACCGTGAAATCAGGCGTAAAATAAGCGCCGCCGTAGCCGTCGGATTGCGAAGCTTGGTTCAGGTCGAGCCCGGCCTTGGTCAACATCGCTCCCTCGAGCGCAAAACCCGCCTTGAGATAATCGCTCTTCGCGTGCGCCAGATAGACCGCCCACAGATAAGGCATCAGTGAGGCGTGGAGATTGTCGCTCACCTTGAGTGTGATGTAGACGTCTTCCGAAAGTGGCGGCGAGACGTGCTGGGCAACGAGATTGCCGGCCAGATAGTTTTCCATAAGGTTCGGATTGCCAAGCGGTGGACCCGGTGAGAAGAAAGCGTAGTCGATCGAGACAGCCCGTAAAAGCTGCTCGGGTACAATCGAGATACCCGCAGCTTGCAGAGCAACAGTAAACGCCGCTTCAGCGAAATATTGCGGCTCCGGCACCCGATACGCATACAATACGCTGGGACCAACAGGCTGCGAGCCCGTTATCGTGACGTGATGTTCTACCGGGAGCGGGGGAAACGTGTGGGCGGTCCGAGGATGGTCGATCTTGATATCAGCGCTCATGTCGATGGTCGCTTCGCTCTTTGCGGCACTGGTGGTCGCTCGATTCAAAAATTGCACGTACGGCGTTTGCGGCGAAACCGATATAGAAACCGGATCGCCCTGATGAGCACCGGGTGTGACGGTAACGTCGACGATATTATCGTTGACAACGATCGGCGAAAGCGTGACTCCCGTACCATTCTCAGCGCCCTGATCGGGGAACAGGCTCGTCTCGACCAACACGCTTCCCTCGATGCGCTTGATGCCCGCCTGCGCTACCTGCGCCGCGAGGTCGCGCAGAACGGCAAGTGGGTCGCCCGGAACGGCTTTCGTCTCGGCCGAGCCGTCATAGGCGTGATCTTCATTTTCGAACGCCAGCGTACCGTTCGGCTGAATGCGCTGCGAGAGGTTCGGGTCGCCGCTTGCGACGAGTACGAGGTCACCGTGCAAAACGCCCTGCGCATCGATTGGTCCGGTGCGATAGACCGGCGTCGTCCAACGGAAATCCGGACCCAGCAGCGCGAGGCTCGTGCCCTCCGTTAATAGCTTCGTCGTCGAGGCCGGCACCATGAGCAGGCCGGCGTTGCGCGCGTAGAGCACGCGATGCGAGTCGAGATCGTAGACTTCGCCGGCGACGATTGAGTGGCTCAGCCGCGGCGTCAGCGTCGGCGCGTTGATCGCCAGCGCCAGCGCCACCGGCGCGATCACGCCAGAACTTTGACGAGTTCGAGGAAAGGCGCGATGTCGGCGTCGTCAACCTCGATGCCGACGCCTTGCGTGTGGTAACGGATGTCGTGAAAATCCATGCCGCCGGTCATCACGAGGTTGTGGCGCTTCGCCGTCGCGCGAAACTCGCGCGTGTCCTCGGGAGAGTGCAGCGGATAGAAGACTTCGAGGCCGCGTAAACCATGGCCGACCAACTCGTCAATTATTGCCCGGTCTTTAAGGCGTCCGGGATGCGCGAGCACCGGAATTCCTCCTGCCGCCGCGATCTGCTCGATCGCGTGTTCCGGCGTCGTGTAGAGCTGCGGAACGTAGCCAGGTTTGCCAGGTACCAGCGCTTCGTGGAACGCCGCGTTAACGCTGTCGACCACGCCGAGGCGCACCAGTGCCTTAGCGACGTGCGGGCGTCCCATCGAATGCGCGTCGCCGGCTTCTCTAATAACATCTTCGATCGTGATCGCGTATCCCGCCTCGCGCAGGCGCTCGACCATCGTCACGGCGCGGAGACGGCGCTGCTCCTGATTGTATTCCAGCAACTCGTTGATGGGCGACGGTTCGAGCGGCACGCCGTAGCCCAGCACGTGCACCTCGTTCTGCTTCCAGGTCGTATTGATCTCGATTGACGGAATGACGCGCGCTCCCGCGGGCGGCTCGAACATCCCGTACGCGCCGAGCGTGTCGTGATCGGAAATCGAGAAGAGCTCGACCCCGCGCTCGCCCATAAAATCGGCGAGTTCTTGCGGGCTGAGCGTTCCATCGCTCATCCGAGTGTGCGAGTGCAGGTCAATCTTCAACGGCTACCTTCTCTTCTAGCTTGTGACGATTGACGAGCAGCGAGATCGCGGTGCGCTCGCTCTCGCCGATCGCCACGACGACGAACGACGGAGTGCAAACGAGGTCGAGCTGCGCGCCGCGCAAGTAGCTCCGCGCGATAGCAACGGCCTTGATCGCCTGATTGATGGCGCCGGCCCCAACAGCCTGCAGCTCGCAGGTTTCACGCTCGCGCAGTGAGGCGGCAAGCGCGCCGGCCACTGCATTGGGATTGCTTTTCGCCGATACCTTCAGCGTCACGTCCACCATCATGCGATACCCCTCAAAAAGATGCGCTTGATCTCGGTCGCTTTGCCGGTGCTTGGGTCGATCGCGACGACCGCGCCGCAGAATTGCTTCAACCCGCTCTTCTGAACGCTAAAACGTTCAGAGAGACCGGTGAGAAACCGGTCGAGCACCGCCCTAGCCTCCATTCCGATGATCCCCTCGGTCGGGCCGGTCATCCCGAGATCGCTAATATATGCCGTCCCACCGGCAAGAATCTGTTCGTCCGCCGTCTGGACGTGCGTGTGCGTACCGAAAAGACAGGAGACTCGGCCGTCGAGATAGCGCCCCAGAGCGACCTTCTCCGACGTTGCTTCGGCATGCACGTCAACGATGACGACCGGTGTCCGCTGGCGCAAGTCAGCGACTAACGCGTCCGCGCACCGGAACGGATCGTCGACCGGCGACATAAAGGTTCGCCCCATAAGATTAAGCACCCCCACGGTCACGCCGTTGGCCAGAAAAGTCCCGGCGCCACGGCCCGGAACGGTCGGCGCATAGTTCGCCGGCCGGATAACGCGGTTGCTTGTTTCCAGATACTCGGCGAAGTCGCGCTTGTCGAAAATGTGGTTGCCGCCGGTGATAAAGTCGACGCCGCTTCCGAACATTTCTTCAGCGGTCTGCGCGGTCAAACCAAAGCCACCCGCGGCGTTTTCGCCGTTGGCAATGCAAGCATGGACTTCGTGCTGCTCTCGAAGGAGGGCGACGCAGCGCTTGAGCACCTCGCGCCCGGGGGAACCAACGACGTCCCCTACGATGAGCAGTTTGAGGGGACTACCTATCGGCGCGCGGAGGCCTTCGCTTTCTTTTGGGATTTGAGGAAGTAGACGAGCACGCGCTTTTCTTCTCTAAATCCCACCAAACTCTTGGATTGCGCGGGGTCGCGAAGCGACTCGATTGCATAGAGCGCCGCCTCGTCCTCGGCGGCCGGATCGACCTCGAGGTGATCGTCAGGGTGCGGGCTGCGGACAAGCGCGTCGCCATAGCGTTCGGCGAAAAAGCCTACCTGCAACTCAAGCTCGTCTTTGGAGAAGCTTTCCAAATCGCGCGAGACGTGGACGAACGTATGCGTCCGGTCCCCCTCGCAATCGACGCGCAACACGCGCGGCTCTTCTCTGCCAAGCGCAAGGAAACTGATAACGTGCTCCTCCAGGGTCTCCGCGAGGGCCCGCTGCGCGGCGCGATCGAGCCGCTGCCTTACGGCGAAAGTTAGGCGCAGCGTACGGTCCATCGGGCCGGAACGAATCGACGCAAGCTCCGGAAAGC
Organism: Candidatus Acidiferrales bacterium; assembly: GCA_035484815.1. Lineage (GTDB taxonomy): Bacteria > Vulcanimicrobiota > Vulcanimicrobiia > Vulcanimicrobiales > Vulcanimicrobiaceae > Cybelea. The sequence continues at coordinate 8,527 of DATHOO010000169.1, read as the reverse complement.
GCACCAGGAGTGCGCAGACCAAACTCACGGTATCGGCGTTTTCTACGAGTGCTCGCGTACGCATGGTTAGGTTTCCTTCGCGCCTCCTATCCCACAGAGGTTAAGATCCGCCAAGGGGGAGGGTCGTACGACGCCGCCCCAAGGTCTCCCCTCAGCCCTGCCTAGAAAGGACCGCTGTGACCCTCCGGAAGGTTCCGGGCGCGCTCGCACTTGGCTTGCTTGCCTCCTTAGCCGCTCACGCGGCGCTTTTTGGCGGAACGCACCTTATGGGCGGCGCCTATGCCGGTTTGCTGGTAGAAACAGCGAGCGCCGGCTGCTTTGGCTTCGTGCTCTGCTTCGCCGCGCTTGCCTGGAGCGGATCGCGGCTCACCGCCGAGGGAACCATCCTAGCAACTCGCCTGCGCGAACGTCTCCCAGGCGCTCCGGCGCTCTTTACCAGCGCGTCGCTGTGGTACATGGTGGCAGAGGCGGTCGAACCCCATCACGCCGCCGTAGCGCCGGCCGTGGTGATAATCACGCTGGCCATCGCCGCGTGGCTAACGCTTCGCCTCGCCCGCGCCGTCCTCAGCGTGCTGGCGCGCGCTGCGATTGAAATCCAGCGAGTCACTTTCACTCCTCGGGCGCCGTCGTGGAAGCGGCGTCTGCGTTTGCGGCCGCTCCATCGTCGTTCGCTCTGGGCACGCCGCCGCTTCGCCCGTCCGCCCCCGATCGCATTCGCGCGCGCGTAGGCGCGCTCAATCGCAACTCTCTTCCCCAATCTGAGGAACTCATGTTTCGACCCCTTGTGGCGTTCGTCGCCGCTCTGACATTCATTGTTATGATGCGTTCGGTTGCTCAGGCGCACGTCGTCTGCGGAGACCGCGTCTTTCCAACTACGCTTACCATGGACGATCCCGGAGTGAGCGACGAAGTGTCGCTGCCGACGATCAACCTCACCCCGACACCGACCGCACAGAGCAACAGCTATGGGTACGAATGGGATAAGACCATCACGGAAGACCTGGGCGTCGGGATCAACGGCGATTATATAACGCAACGCAACCCGAGCCAGCACTTCGTCGGCTGGGACAACATCACCGTGACGCTCAAGGATCAGCATCCTTGCGCCCACGCTTACCCACATCAGGAAGTGGTTTGGTCGGTGGGATTGATCCGCGAGATACCGGGAAGCGGTTCTAAGCAGCTGCGCGACGCGGGCGTCATCGACACCGTCGGCAGCACGGCGCCAACGTTTTACTTCGGCAAGGGTTTCGGCTCGGCGGGGGTCGGTTCTCTGCGCCCGTTCGCGGTCACCGGCGAACTGAGCCGCGTGTTTTCCGATACGCCCAGCGCGAGCCCGAGCGCGTGGAGTTATGCGGCGTCTCTTCAATATTCGATGCCCTATATGCAGCAGAACGTGAAGGCGCTCCACATTCCACAACTCTTCACCCGTATGACGCCGCTCGTCGAGGTCGCGATGACCAGCCCCGACGTCGGTGCACCAACCGGGACGATTTCGCCCGGCATACTCTACGATGCTCCCACGTGGCAGCTGGGCGCGGAGGCGGTGATGCCGGCTAACGCGACGACGCGGCAACAGCAAGGCACGGGATTCATCATTCAATATCATCTGTTTCTCGACACCTTCTACAAGAGCTGGTTTGGCAAACCGCTCATCAACAGGAATCTTTGGCAATAATGACCACGCGTATAGTCGCGGCGGCTTTTCTGCTCGCCGAAATACTTATCGCTCCCGCCGCGGTTCGGGCGCACGCATTCCTCGACCATACTGATCCGGCGGTAGGCAGCACGGTACCGACCGCGCCACCGGAGATGCACTTATGGTTCACGCAAGAGCTCGAGCCGGCTTTTACTTGGGTAACGGTCAGCGATAAATCGGGAGCCTCCATGAATGACGGGCCGGCCACGGTCGATTCAAGCAATAAACAGGAGATGGACGTCAAGCTGAAGCCGTTGCAAGCGGGCACCTATACCGTGAAGTGGCATGCGCTCTCGGTCGATACGCATACGACCGAAGGCGACTTCACTTTCCAGGTCAAGAAGGGCTAGAACAATCGATCCGCTGTTGAGCGCGACGCGTTTACTCCATTATGCGGCGAGCGTCTCGCTCGTAGGGACATTCGTATTCTGGTGTCTGATCGCATGGCCGGCGTTTGGGCGAACGAAGACGGCGCAAGCGCTTCAGGAACGCATGGATCGACAGCTCCTCGCGTTGGCCTGGGTGAGCCTGCTCGTCGCCCTCGCGAGCGGCGCCGCTTGGCTTGTCATCGTCGCCTCAAACATGAGCGGGATGCCGCTCACCGCCGTTTTGCAGGGCGGTGTCATCGGCACCGTCCTGACACAAACGCACTTTGGACAAGCCTGGACGATTCGCGCCGGGCTTATCGTCGTGTTAGCGGCGTGTCTGCTGGTGCAGGCACGAACTCGCACGCGCGCGGCGGGCTGGGTCGGTTTGCTCGCTGCCGGAGCGTTCATTACCGGCTTGGCATGGGCAGGCCACGGGGCGGCAACCGAAGACGTGCCGTTCGACGCCATCCATCTGCCCGCCGACATCCTACATCTACTCGCGGCGGGGGCATGGCTCGGCGGCCTGCTGCCGCTCGTCATATTCCTGGCTCAAGCCGGGCGCGATGCCAGCCCGCAAGCGGTGGCCGTCGCGCGAGTTGCGTCGATGCGATTCTCGGTGCTCGGCCTTTCGAGCGTCGGAACGTTGCTCGTAACCGGTGTCGTAAATACATGGTTTTTGGCCGGCAGCGTTCCGGCGTTGCTCGGGACGTTGTACGGTCAACTTTTGCTGGTAAAAATAGCGCTCTTCGCGACGATGATTGTTGTCGCAAGCGCCAACCAGCAGCGGCTCGTACCGTGCCTTGCCGACGTCACAAGTGAAACCAACCTCTGCTTGCAGGCGATTCGGCAACTGCGCCGCAACGCGTCGATCGAGGCAATCCTTGGTGTCTTCGTACTCGCCATCGTCGGCATCATCGGCATATTGCCGCCCGGACTCCACACCGAGCCGCGCTGGCCACTACCGTTCCGGATCGATCTGAGCGAGCTCAGTGCGCGCGCGCACGCCGTGTTGGACGTCGCTGCCATCGCATTCGTTCTCTGTCTTGCGGCCACGATATTTGTTGCGCAAAGAAAACGGTACCGCGAAGTGACCGTCTCCATCGCGTTGCTCATCCTTTTCGGTGTTGTCGGCTTGATTGCGCTGCGACCCGGTGTCGTGCGCGCGTACCCGACCAGTTTCTACGCGTCGACGCAGCCCTATGCGGCGCCATCCGTAGCTCGCGGCGCACCCCTGTATGCGCAGAATTGTGCGGTCTGCCACGGAGCCGAGGGTCGCGGCGACGGCCCGCTTGCCGACAAACTCCCGATTCGCCCCGCGGATTTAACCGAGCCGCATCTGTTCGCCCACAAGGTCGGCGAAATGTACTGGTGGATAACTTACGGCCGTGACAACGGTGTCATGCCAGGCTTCGCCGACAAACTGACTTCCGACCAGCGATGGGATCTGATCAACTTCGTGCTGGCGCGGGCCGCCGGCGACCTCACCAACGGCGTCGGCTCGCAAATCAGCGCCACTACCGCGCCGCCGGTCCCCGACTTCGCCTTCGAGCGGAACGGCGCGCAGAATACGTTGAGCCAAACGCTAAAGAACGGACCGGTCCTGCTCGTATTGTTCGGCACGTCCGTACCGCATACGCGACTGGAATATCTCGCGACATTACAGCCGCAACTTACCGCCGCGGGTTTGACCGTGATCGCGGTCGGGTTGCGCCCAGCAACTGAAAAGGCACCCTTCGTCGTCGAGGTCGCAACCGACGTTCGGAATACGCTCGCGCTATTTCGGTCACGTACGGACGGCGGCCAGACGGAGCTGATGCTGGATCGCGGCAGCAACGTGCGCGCGCGTTGGACGGCGAGCGGCGCCGGTGGCCCTGCCGACGGTGCGACGCTGCTCGCCGATGCTCGACGCGTTGCAAGCATCCCAGTTGCGGCTGCAAATCACGCCGGCCACGCGCACTAAAAACCTTTGTCGTGCGCGTGACCGCCGACCGGTGCCAGGCTAGAACGGCGCGGAGAGACGCAGTAGGAAAGACCGGCCGTTCGCGATCTGGGTCGTGTTGAAGCCGTTGGCGACCTTGATGACGTACTGATGGTTCAGCAGATTTAGGACTTGCAGGGAAAGGCCTAAGCCTTGATCTTCTCCGGCATGGCCCGGCAGTAGTCCGCGCCCGGCCGAGAAGTCAAAGGTCGTGTGCGCAGGGAGTGTCCCACTGAGGTTCGCGTTGGCATCTTCGAACTGTACCGGGAAGCCGCTGCCGTAGTTGGCCTGCAGGGTAGTGTACCAAAGCCGGTGCTGACCGAACCGGTGCGTGTATCCGGCAGTCGAGTCGACCGTTTGGCTGTGGTCTTCGAGCGAGAGCTGCGCAACGCACGGGACACCCGCAAGATTCGTATTCGGCGGAAAGAGGAACTCCGAACCCGAGATGCAGGCCGCGTACGAAGCGGAGACCGTGCCGGTCAAGAACCAGTCGTCGCCGCCGAGCTCTCGATCCTGCAAGCGCACCTCGGCGCCGTGATTGATACCGATCGCATTGTTGTAGACGGCGAAGATCGGCGTGTTGAACAACTGGGTTGTATCCAGCACGTTGACCGCGCTCTTCTCGAAAATATTCACCGAACCGGTGAAATGCGGGTTGAACGTGTGAACGAGGCCGAGCTCGAAGTAGGAGTCGCTCTCCGGCTTGAGGTCGTAGACCGGGTTGGTCGTCGAGCACGCCTGTTGCGCTGAGAGCAAGACGCAGGATTGCCGCACGTCCTCAAGCAGCGGCGCGGCATAGAACCGGCCGTAGTAGGCGTGTCCGACGTTATTCCCGCCGTCCCAGACGGTGACGCCGATGCGGGGACTGATCTGGTTCCCGCTGACGTAGCCGGTCGAGGCGTCGTAGCGGAGACCGTAGTTCCACACCACGTACGGTCCCATCTCCCACTTGTCTTCAACGTAGATGCCGACTTGAGATCCTGCTTGCCCTTGCGGCGTCGCAAAGGCCGGATAGTACGGCGTCGCGACCTCCCCGCTCGCCGCGCACTTGACGTAGTAACAGGCGAACTGTTGATAAGCCGTTGCGTTCTCACGGTTGAGGTCGACGCCGACTTTCCACGCGTGATGCTTCGTCGCCCGAAAATCCGAGGCGCGAATGCCAGCGTAGCTAGCGTACGAGCCTTGATTCAATCCGACCAGATGGACGCTGTCGGCGCAGGTCGGCGGACAAGCGCTGAAGTCGGGTTCGACCGCCAGAACGTCGCGCGGAAGGTCGCCGTAATAGTCGATCCGCGTCGAACGCCACCACGGGGTTACTTGAAACACGCCATTACCGTCTTTGGAGATTTCCGTCCAGCTGAGATTCGCGAAACGGTCGTACTCGAGCTGCGTGTCGAGCGTGCCTGGCGCGGCTACGACCGGATCGAGCGGATTGTTCGCATCGGTATTGATCGGGATCTGAAACTGTGAAAACTGATTGGAATAGTCGAAGGCCAGCGAGTTGCGCGGATCGAGTTGCGTGATGGCGCGGAAGAACTGGTCGTTGCTCGAGCTGGCATCGTTGATCGGAATGTAGGTGGGCGCATCGAGCCCGCGATCGGTGGTTTGGGTGTTGGCGCTGAGAAAGAACTCGCTCGGTCCGTAGCGCGACTCGACATCGAACTCGCTGGTTCCCTGCCCCTGATTGCCGAAACCGCCCGTGATTGTGCCGTAGGTTCCCTGGGGAATATCGCTTGGCCGGTTGCTGATGAGGTTGACGACGCCGCCCATCCGATCGCCGCCATACTCGGCCGGAATCGCTCCCGTCAGCAGTTCGATTGAATCGATTACCTTTGGATCGATGATCTCAGCGAAGTTGGAGGTCGTCGCCAGCGGAAGCGGTGCGCCGTCAATATTGTAGGTGACGCCATGAAAGCCGTTGATCACCGGCTCGTTGTATGAGAACTGCACGACGCCGGGTAACGTCTCGAGTAGCCGGTTGAGACTGTTGTTGACCGGGGAGCTTTGGATTTGTGCCGGCCCCAGCTGATTGACGGAAGGAGGGTTGGCTTGCGGGCCGGCGTGCGCGGTAACGGTCGTGCGCGCGATCTGCGCAAGATGGGTTGAGAGCGGAAGGTTGACCGTCGCGACCGTGCCGCTAGCGACACCGACGAGCACTTGGATTTCATTGGTTCCTTTGAGCTGCGCGATGAGGCGATACGATCCGAACGGAACCTGCGGGAAGACGTAATCACCTTGCGCGTCGGTGGTCGTCTGAAAACGCGAACCTTCGCCTTGGAGAGTGACGGTTGCGTGGGCCGCCGGCTTGCCGTCGACGGTGACCTTGCCGCGGATGAGACCGGAGGTCGCGGCGAAAGCGGGCGCGGCAAAGACCAACGCCAAGAAAACGGCGACGAGCGCCGTGGAAAAACGAGACATGGTTCTCCTTCGATCTTTATTGAGTGCGTAGTGATCGTTGCGCGCTTAGGCGCAGAGAACGATCGCGATCGGAGGAGGACGAACGAAGCGGCGGTATGCCCGTAGCGCGGGGCGACGGATCGGTTGTAAATGCGGCCGGCGGCTCCAAGACGGTGCGCGAGGCGAGAACGCCGCACGTAGCATTGCGATCGCAGCACGCGCCAGCGCGCCGACAACGCCGCGCGCCAGGCGCAGCACGAGCCACGCGGCTGCCGCAAGGCTGACCAAGACGACGACCGGCGATGCCGGAATGTGGTGCGGCTCGATCGCCTCGGCTGCCGCATACCAGAACGCCGCCGCCGGAAGGATCCAAAGCAAGCCCGGAAGCCGATCCCGTAGCCGAGCGGCGAGAACGCTGCCGTCAGCTGCGCAGGAGCCGCCCCAGGCTAAGGCAGCGAAAAAAGCGAGCAGGCTGACGGAGCATGTGATGGCGACCTGGACGACGAGGGAGTGATAGGCCCCGCCCATTGCGTGCTCGCCTCGATAGAGGACGGCGTGCGCCGCCAACGAGGCGAGCAAGCCTAAGGCGAGAGCGCCCGGAACCTTCCTCAAGGTCACACTACTGTTTTCTAGGCGGTAGCGAGGTGAAACCTGTGATCTTTTTCAGCTCGATTGTGTTAGCGTGCGCAGGTGGCGCAGAGGCCGTAGAGCGTCACCGCGTGTTCTTTCACGCGAAACATCGGCGGCGTTAGCTTGCGCAGGTTCTCGACGCAGCCCGCGATGTCAAAGACGCGATCGCAACGCTCGCACTGGAAATGGTGGTGGTGGCCTTTGTCCGCGCGCTCGTAGCGCGTCGGTTCGCCGGGGATTTCGACGGCTTCGATGCGGCCGGCATCGAGCAACGCGCCGACGGTACGATAGACGGTAGCGATACCCAAGCGGTCGACGCGCTTCGATGCCGTCTCGAGCAGTTCATCGACGCTCAGCGGTCTATCGCTCGCCTCCAAGAGCTCCGTCAGCGCGTCGCGCTGACGCGTCCGGCGGGTCCCGTCGGCCGGTTTCTTTTTCACCAACATCATTCTTCCAAGCTTCCCGTCGCGGCCCTTTCCGCGCCGCCTTGACGATTTGATAATGATAACCTATTATCAATACCTATGCAAGCCAAGCTCTCGGCGATACTGCTCGCGATCGGTTTCCTCAGCGTGCAGCCCGTCAGCGCCGCGAGTGCCAGCGCCTTTCTCACCGGCACCGTCTCGGCCAATGGCGCGCCGGCGGCGAACGTTGCGGTAACGGCCTCGGGAAACAACATAACGGCGACGACCACGACGGACGCGCGGGGGCGATTCCGCTTCCCGCCGCTCGCCTTTGGAACGTATGACGTCGAGGCACGCAAGGGCGATCTGCGAGCACTACGCCGCATCGATCTCGGTGGCGATGGCGCGATGCTCTCGTTACAGCTCGAGAATCTCAAGCAGATCGGTCAAGTCGTGACCTCGCGCACGCTGCCGATCCGTGGAAGCGGCAGCGACGTTACGCTGAATACCGCCGATTTGACCCGGCTGCCTTACAACAACAGCTTCCCCGAGATGCTGATTCAGCTTCCTGGCGCGGTCCGCGGCGCCAACGGCGTCGTGCACATCAACGGCGACCACGGTGTCATCAACTATCAGATCAATGGCGTTGCGCTGCCCCAAGGGCTCAACCGCGACATCGGCAGCGAGGTGGATCTCAACGACCTCGCCTACGTCGACGTCGTGGAGGGCGCCTACCCGGCGCAGTATGGCCTCAAGTTCGGCTCGGTCGTCAACTTGACGACGAAGACCGGTAACGGGCCGGCCGGCCTCGACGACAACTCCACCGTCGGTTCGTATACATCGCTGAACTCGACGCTCGATTATCACGCGCCATTCCCCGGCGGCGGCGGATACTTCTTCTCACTGGGCGGTTCGCAAACGACGCGCGGGCTCGATCCCCCCGATTTCAACTCACCGCACAACGATGCAAGCAACATGAATCAATACGCTTCCGTGGCTATCCCCGCGGGCGGAAACAACTTTACGAACGTAACGTTCGTTCACAGCTTTG
>DATHOO010000168.1:0-3144 GCA_035484815.1 Candidatus Acidiferrales bacterium | reverse complement strand
CACGAAGATGATCCCGGGGTGCTTGCCGCCGCCGCGCGGTACGAAGAGCTGACCGTGAACGAGCGTTCCATCGGCGGATGTAAATGCCACTTCGCGCGGCGTAACGAGTTGCGACGAGGGAAAATTGGCGGGGAGCAGCGTTGCGTCGAGCGGCCGCTGCGCGCCGCCGGCGAGCAGCGTAACGAGCGGCGGTTGCTGTGCGGTGGCGCGGTTAAAGGCCACGGCATCGCCGGCGAGCGCGACCGGTCCGAATTCGCTGCTCGCGCCGCTCGCCAATTGCGTGACGCCTCCGGTCTCGACGTCGACGCGATAGACGTGCCGACGGTCGTCGTCGCCTGGCGTCGAGCCGGTATTTGCCGAATAGACGACCGAACGCAGGTCGGGTGCAACGGATACGTCTTCAACCATGAATGCGCCCGGAGTGAGCAGCCGCGCCGCGCCGCCATTTGCCGAGACGGCGTAGAGGTGTGGCCAGTTATCTTGCTCGCTGTTGAAGACGAGGCGATCGCCCGCGACCCATTCGAGCAACGGGCCGCCACCGGTCTGCGGTAGCGATCCGCGGAGCGTGTTCGGGCTCGTCCACACGCGCCGGCCGCTGCCCGAACTCGCGTCGGCGACCCAGATTTCCCACGGTGACAGGTTCCAATTCAACGGATTCTGCGGCGGCCCGCCGTCGCCGGGCACGCGGATGAAGGCGATTCGCGTTCCATCTGGCGACCAGCGCGGCATGACGTCTTGTGAGGTGCTTGGCGCGAGGTACTGGATTGGCGTCGCGTCGTTGCGATAGATGCCGATGAAGCTGTGATCGCCGTCGCGCGTCGAGACGAACGCGAGTGACGAGCCATCCGGCGACCAGCGCAAATCCGAGTCCTGTCCGCGATCGAAGAACATCCGCTTTGCCGCGGCGTCGCCGTCGATCGGCGCGATCATTACGGCGCCATCGTTGGTGAACGCCACGCGTTTGCCGTCGGGTGAAATCGCGGGTGCGTCGCCACCGCCGAGCAGCTTCGACGCGCCGCCTTGCGTTGACACCGACCAGACCTGCATGTCCGGCTGCGTCGGGTTCGAAGCGGGATTTGGCTGCAGCGGCAACGGCCAGTTCGCGTCGTGATCGCCGCCGCGTACGTAGACGACGTGCGCGTCGTCGCCAGCGACGTTGACGTTGGTGAGTTCTTGGCCGTCGTCGGTACCCGACGAGAAGAGCTGCTGCGGCGCGAAGCCCGGCGCGCGCGCAAACCACAGCGTGCGGACGCCTTGCGTATCGAGCGTGTACGCAATCGCGGTTCCGTGCAAATCGCGGGCGGGTGCAGCTGGAAACGGATAACTCAGAAGCTGTACAAGCGTTAATGCGGCTAGCATTTACGCTTCGTACGCCCTACCGCCGTGTCGTCCTTCGTTACCCCTTTACGGCGGCGGGGACGCCGACGGTGAAGGTTAGTTCGGCGCGGTTTTCGTCGAAGTTGACGTCGACGGTGTCGCCGTCGTTGATTTCGCCTGAGAGAATCTTTCGGCCGAGCGGCGTCTCGAGTTCTTTTTGAATCGTTCGTTTGAGCGGGCGGGCGCCGTAGTGGGGATCGTAGCCAACCTTGACGATGTGGCGCTTCGCGGCGTCGGAGAGCACCAGTGTAATCCGGCGGTCCGCGAGCCGGTCGCGGAGACGTTTCATTTGGAGATCCACGATCTTCAGCAGCTCGTCTTCGTCGAGCGCGTGGAAGACGATGATCTCGTCGACGCGATTGAGGAACTCCGGGCGGAAGTGCTGACGCAGCTCGTCGAGCACCGTGGCGCGCATGATCGCGTAATCGGCGCCCTCGAACGAGCCTTTGTAGTCGAGAATCCGATGGCTGCCGATGTTCGACGTCATGATCACGATCGTGTTCTTAAAATCAACGGTGTGTCCCTGACCGTCGGTGAGACGCCCGTCGTCGAGAATCTGCAAGAAGACGTTGAAGACGTCGGGGTGTGCCTTCTCGACCTCGTCGAAGAGAATTACCGAGTATGGCCGCCGGCGCACCGCTTCGGTCAGCTGGCCGCCCTCTTCAAAGCCGATATATCCGGGCGGCGCGCCGATCAGGCGCGCCACGGTGTGGCGCTCTTGGTACTCCGACATGTCGATGCGAATCAATGCGCGCTCGTCGTCGAAGAGATACTCCGCCAACGCTCGCGCAAGCTCGGTCTTGCCGACGCCCGTCGGACCGAGGAAGATGAACGAGCCGATCGGGCGGTTCGGATCGGCGAGTCCCGAGCGCGAACGCAGCACCGCTTCCGCGACAGCGTCTACCGCCTCGTCTTGACCGATCACGCGCTGGTGCAGCTCGTCCTCGAGTTGCAGCAGCTTTTGCTTCTCGCCCTCCATGAGCTTGGTCACCGGAATGCCGGTCCAGCGTGAAATCACGCCGGCGATGTCGTCTTCGTCGACTTCTTCCTTCGAAAGCCGCGCGCCGTCCTTACGGCTGAGCTGCTCCTCCTCGGTGGCGAGCTCCTTTTGCAGCTGCGCGAGCGTGCCGTAGCGCAGCTCGGCAACGCGGTTGAGATCGTATTGGCGTTCGGCCTGCTCGATCTGCACTTTCGTCTGCTCGATTTGATCGCGTATAGAACGCAACTTGTTGGCGGCATTCTTCTCGGCGTCCCAACGCACGCGAAGTTTCGTCTGGTCCTCGCGAAGCTCGGCCAACTCTTTTTCGAGTTGCTCCAACCGGCGGCGGCTGGCGCTGTCATTCTCTTTGCGCAGCGCCTCGCGTTCGATCTCGAGCTGCATGACGCGCCGTGAGACTTCGTCGAGTTCCTGCGGCATCGAATCGATTTCGGTGCGCAGCTTCGCGGCGGCTTCGTCGACTAAGTCGATGGCCTTGTCGGGCAAGAAGCGGTCGGTAATGTAGCGACTGCTCATCGTTGCGGCGGCCACCAGCGCCGCGTCCTTGATGCGAATGCCGTGGTGCGCTTCGTACTTCTCCTTGAGACCGCGCAGAATGGAGATCGTGTCTTCGACGCTCGGCTGATCGATCATGATCGGCGCGAAGCGCCGTTCCAGCGCCGCGTCCTTCTCGATATATTTGCGGTACTCTTCGAGCGTCGTCGCACCGATCATGTGCAGCTCGCCACGCGCAAGCATCGGTTTGAGGAGATTGCCGGCATCCATCGCAC
>DATHOO010000167.1:0-15614 GCA_035484815.1 Candidatus Acidiferrales bacterium | reverse complement strand
TCGTGCGGCTGCCGGTCGAAATCGAACTTGCAAGCGAGTTCCGCTATGGCGATCCCGTGATCGACCCGACGGCGCTGGTGATCGCACTCTCGCAATCCGGCGAGACCGCCGACACGATCGAAGCGGTACGGATCGCAAAGAATTCGAACTGTGCCGTCCTGGGCATCTGCAACGTTTTGGGATCCCATTTGACCCGTCTCGCTGACGGCGTGCTCTTTACCCGCGGAGGCCCCGAAATCGGCGTCGCCGCCACGAAGACCTACGTTTCGCAAGTCACCGCGATGATGCTTTTTGCGCTGTATCTCGCGCGGCTTCGGGGGACCGCGGACGAACGAAGGCTGCGCGAGGTTGCCGAAGGGACAAAACTGCTGCCGGCGGCCATCGACCTCGTGCTCAATACCTCCGATGAGATCCGACGCGTCGCACGCGAGTTGCGAAAGGCGCAGAGCGTGCTCTTCATTGGCCGCTACGTTAATTTCCCAACCGCGCTTGAAGGCGCGCTCAAACTCAAAGAGATCTCGTACATTCACGCCGAGGGCTATCCGGCAGGCGAGATGAAGCACGGGCCGATCGCGCTGCTCGACTCAGGCGTGCCGGTCGTCGGTATCGCTACCCAAGACCGCGTGCGTGAGAAGATGATCTCCAATTTGATGGAATCCAAGGCCCGCGAAGCTCCGGTTATCGCCGTTGCGAACTACGGCGATAAAGAGGTCGCGAGCGTCAGCGATCACGTGTTTTGGGTACCGAAGGTCGACGAGTTGCTCTCGCCCATCGTCAACGTCATTCCGCTCCAGTTGCTTGCCTACCACATCGCCGACATCGAGGGCAAGGACGTCGATCAGCCGCGCAACCTCGCCAAGACCGTCACGGTCGAGTGATGATTCGCAGCGACCGGCGTGCCCCCGACGAGCTGCGAGCGGTGACCATTGAGCCGGGCTTTTTAAAGTACGCCGAGGGCAGCGTGCTGATAAGCGTTGGGAACACGCGACTCATCTGCGCCGCATCCGTCGAAGAACGCGTGCCCGCATGGATGAAGGGCCGCGGTCTCGGGTGGGTGACCGCCGAGTACGCGATGCTGCCGCGCGCCACGCAGGAACGCACCCAGCGCGAAGTCTCGAAAGGACGTCCGGGCGGCCGAACGCAGGAGATTCAGCGCATCATCGGGCGCGCGTTGCGCGCCGTGACCGACACGGCGAAGCTCGGCGAGCGGACCATCTGGGTCGACTGCGACGTCATCCAGGCTGACGGCGGTACGCGCACCGCCGCGGTTACCGGCGCGTACGTCGCGCTGGCGCTGGCGTTACGCGGGCGTTTCGATCCGTCCGACCGGGCGCGCTGGCCACTGGCCGCGATGGTCGCGGCGACCAGCGTGGGAATCGTCGCTGGGCAGCCGATGCTCGATCTTGCCTACGACGAGGATAGTCAGGCCCTCGTCGATATGAACGTCTTCATGACCGACGCCGGCCGCTTCGTCGAGCTGCAAGGGACGGCCGAAGCGGCACCCTTCGACCGGCGCGACCTCACGACGCTCCTTGCGCTAGCGGAGAGCGGAATCGAGCGGCTCTTCGAGCTGCAGCACGCGGCGCTCGACGCAACGCCCTCCGTCCATGTCCATTGACCCTCGATTGACCGATCTCGTCACGCGCGTCGGTGCTTTCCACATTACCCATCGCGCGACCAAACGGGCCCAGCGCACGATCGAGGCCGCGATTCGAAACGGCGCCGTCGATGAGGCGACGCGCAGCGCATACGTGAGTACCGTGCGGCGGTACTTCGAGGAGTTCGACCGCGAGGCTCGCGCAAATCTGCGCGACGTTGACCGGCGGCTCGAGCACGTCAATCAAGTGCGGTTTAACCTCACGGCCGAGCGCGGCGTTGCGGTCAAGCGAATCGAAGGCACACAAGGCGTGCTCGCCGCACTCAACGAGGTCGAGGCCGGAGCGCCGTGAGACTGCTCGACCGGTTCGGGCGCGCCACGGTCGATTTCTTCGAATACGCCGGTGGTCTCACGCTGCTCTCGGCGGAGTCGGCGGGGTTCATGGTGCGCTTTCGCATTCGCCTCTCCGAAACGATTTCGCAATGCGCGCTCTTAGGCGTCCAGTCGCTCGTCATCGTCATGCTTACGTCACTCTTCACCGGCATGGTGATCTCGCTCGAATCGGCGCAGCAAGCCGTCGCCTACGGCTTCGCCAACGTCGTGGGCGGCGCGGTTGCCTATGGTACCGTCCGCGAGCTCGGGCCGATGCTGACGGCGGTCGTCGTCGCCGGTCGCGTCGGCTCTGCGATCGCCGCCGAGCTCGGTTCGATGGTCGTCACCGAACAGATCGAGGCGCTGCGTTCGATGGGCCTGGAGCCGCCACGTTTTTTGGTCGTGCCACGCTTAACCGCTCTTCTGCTGATGCTGCCCCTGTTAACGATCTTCGCCGACGTGGTTTCGATTCTGGGCGGCGCGTGGATCGCACAGACCTACGCGCACATCCCCTATAGCTCGTTTTTCACCTCGGTGCGCCAGTCGATCAGCTTCACCGATGTCCTCAAGGGCGTCTTCAAGGCGTTCGTCTTCGCTACGATCATCGCGATGGTCGGGGCGTACCAGGGGCTCTCGACGCGCGGCGGCGCCGCCGGCGTCGGGCAGTCGACGACCGGAGCCGTCGTGATCGCGATCATCCTGATTTTTGTCTCGAACTTCATCATGTCGTTTCTGCTCTTCGGTTAGCGGCATATGAGCGAGAACAACGATTCGAAGATCATCGCGCGAATGGAAGACGTTTCGCTGGCATTCGGAGCGAACGTCGTTCTCAAGAATTGCAGCCTGGACATCGTCGAGGGCGCGATTACCTGCATCATCGGACTCTCCGGCGCCGGAAAGTCGACGATTTTGCGCCTCCTCGACGGGCTGATGCTTCCCAACGAGGGGCACGTCTACATCCGCGGCCGCGACATCTGCCACCTTTCCGAGGAGCAACTCAATCGCGTCCGGCAGAAGATCAGTCTTTCTTTTCAGTTTTCAGCTCTGCTCGACAGTCTCACGGTCGGCGAAAACGTTGCGCTTCCACTGCGCGAGCACACGACGATGTCGGAAGCCGAGATCCGACGCACGGCCACAGAAGCCCTCGACAGCGTCGGGCTTTCGCACGTGTACGAAAGTTTACCGAGCGAGCTTTCCGGCGGCATGCTGAAGCGAGCCGGTTTCGCGCGCGCGATCGTTACGCGCCCCGAGCTGGTGCTCTACGACGAACCAACGACCGGCCTCGATCCGATCGTCACCAATTTGATTACCGACACGATCGTGAAACTTCGCCGCAAGCTCAATGGAACGGCGGTCGTGATTTCGCACGACCTTCCGTCGATTTTTGCGATGTCCGATTACGTCGCGATGCTCTTCGAAGGTGCGATTATTGCTTACGATACGGCCGAGCGCATCCGCAACTCGGCGAATCCCATCCTCGTTCAATTTCTCCAGGGCTCGGAGGTTGGGCCGATCCCGATTTAAGGGCGTTACCCCGCCCGCGAGGCTCTTCTTGCCGAAATGAGTAATAGGTAGCTCGTATGACCAGGCAAGCACAAGTTGGCGCGTTCGCGATCGTGGCGTTGCTGTTGCTCTTCGGCATATTCTATGTCGTCACGGATTTCGGAACGCGACACACGGGCTACCGCGTCGGCGTGCATTTTCGGTCGGCGGCAGGGCTGACCCCGGGAGCACTGGTCTACTTCAGCGGCGTCTCCATCGGCTCGGTCGATTCGATCGTGCTCCTGCCCGACAACACGGTCGATGTGATTTTAGCCGTCAATCGTGACGTCGACATTCCGGCCGCCTCGCGCTTTTTGATCACAGCGCCACTGACGGGAACGCCCTCGCTCACGATCGTTCCACCGCGAGAAAAGCCGCCGCTGCCGATCTTACCGCGTCAGGTCTTGCCGATTGCCGATCAGCCAAAAGGCAGTAACACGGCCACCATTGCCGACTTGCTCGAGCAGGGGCAAGGGGAGCTCAAGCGTTTTGACAGCGTGATGGGGCTGATCGAGCAGCGCACCCCAAAGTTGCTAAACACGCTGCAGACCACGCTGAATAACGCGAACGATTTGACCGTATCGAGTAAGGCCGAGCTGGAGCGCCTTAGCAGCGAGTTTCTCGCCCTCGGCTCGAGCTTGCAAGGAAACTTGGGCCAAGCCAGCGCGAACGTGCTCCAGCTGTCATCGACCTTAAACAGCGCGGCCACGATCGATTCCCAAAAAGTCGGCACACTGCTCGATCAGTTTCAATCGACGGCTGCCTCGCTGAATCGCTCGATGACCGCACTGCAGGATTTCGCGACCGATCCTCGCCTCAAGGCGAACATCATGGCGACGACCCAGAACATTGCCGACACGACGCAGACGCTTGCCGCGCTGACGAAAGACCTGCGCACCGTGACCGGCAATCCGCAGACCCAAGCGCAGATGCGCGAGACGATCGCGAATCTCGACGCCGTATTGCAAAAGGCGAACTCCCTGCTCGCCGAGCTGGGCGGCACGAGCAACGTCTACGGCGTCGATGCCGGCGCGACGCCCGCGCCCCTAACGGTACCAAGCGGCTCACCCTATCCAAACGCCTATCCGAACGGCTCTCCGGCGCCGGTGGCTACGCCCCCGGGCATCTCGCCCGAAGCGAAGGCCAAGCTGCAAGGAAAGCTCTCCCAGCTGGCGCGCAATTTAATCGCCATCCAAGTGCGGTTGAGTGGGCTCTCGCCCCAGCACAACCCAGGGTTGAACCCGGTCCTCACGAGCAGTCAAGGTCCGCTTGGCGACATCAATCTCGTCGTGCTGCCGCACGGCAGCACCAGCGTCATGTTCGGGGCGAATGCCATCGGTAACAACACGACGTGGAACGCCGTGCTGCAGAAGAATATGGGCGAGTTTCACATCGCCGGCGGCGTGCTCTATTCGCAAGTCGGCGTCATGGGTCAATACGCTCCGATTCACGGGCTTGGTTTCGAAACGCGCATCTACGATTTGACCTATCCGATGATCGACGTCTACGGCAACCTGCACGTCGCTCCGGGTGCCGAGCTCTTTTTCGGTCAACGCGACATAACACACGCATCGCGGCGCAATACTTTCGGCCTCCAATACCAGTTCTGATGGCTTCGGAATCGGCGCGCCCGCGAATTGGAATCATCGGTGCCGGTGCGATGGGTACGCTCTTTGGCTTCCACCTCGCAGCGGGCTGCGATGTGACGATGCTCGACGACAACCCCCAGACCGCTCGCGCGGTGGAACGCGAGGGCCTGCGCGTGAACGACGAGCCGGCACGCAGAGTGCGCGTCGCGCAGCGCGCCCGCGATCTCTACGGCTCGCAGATGCTCTTTCTGTTCGTCAAAGCCGTCGATACGCTGCGTGCTCTGCGAGCCTTCGCCGGGGAGCTCGATCCCGCCGCGCCGGTCATTTCGTTGCAAAACGGCATCGGTAACGAAGACGCGATCAAGACGGCGTTGGGCGGAGCAGTGCCGGTCATGTTGGGGATCACCACCGAGTCGTCCCAGACGGTTGGGCCTGGCCACGTGCGAAGCTCGGAAGAAGGGAACACGATCATCGGCACGACGAGCGCGTCCTCAACGACGGCGCGAACGGTTAGCGAACTGTTGACGCGCAGCGGCCTTCGAGCCTCGGTCGTCTACGATATTCGGCCCCACCTGTGGGGCAAATTGGTCGCCAACGCGGCGGTTAACGCACTCTCAGCGCTGCTGGACTGCGACGCGGGCGAGATTCCTCGCGACCCGAATGCCGCGCGTCTGGCCGAAGCACTCGCCGAAGAAACCGCGGGAGTTGCCGCAGCGCTAAGAATCAACCTTCCGTTCGTGAACCCCTGGCAGTACGTGACCGAGGTTGTGGCACTGGGTGCCGATGCCAAGAGCTCGATGGCCTACGATCTCGAATCCGGTCACCCGAGCGAAATCGACCACATTAACGGAGCGGTCGTGGCGTTTGGACGACGTACCGGAACACCGACGCCTTACAACGACGCAATGGTTCGTCTGATCAAAGCCCGCGAAACGATGCTTGGACACTCACGGTTGGGGCTGGAGACGCAACAGACGGATCGCGCCGGATGACGTCTCCACGTCGATTCGCTGCGTCGTTCCGCCGTTAACGCTGCCGTCGATCGTTTCAGCTCCCCCGCTCGACGTTCCGCGCAAGCCAAAATCGGTAAAAAGGACGCCCCCGCCGGTGTGAAGGTGCACGCCGAAGGCGGCTTTCGCGCTGATCCGGAGCACGATATCACCGCGGCGCGTCGAAAAACGCAGCGTCCCTGGCCAGGTCGCCGCGCCCATCGTCACGGAAACGTTTCCTTCACCGGTGGCTGCCTGCGCGTATCCCGGCAACATCACGTTGACGTTGCCGCGCTCCGCGAGGATGCGCGCGCTTCCGGGGATATCGGTGACGTTGACGTCGCCCTTGCGCGAATCAACGTCGAGGGTCACTCCGTCGGGAACTCGCACGAGCAGCGAACTCAACGGCTGCGGCGCCGTGACAAACACGCCGTGGGGCATCGGTCGCAACCGGGGCGGAGCAGGCGAGCTCTTCGGGAGTGCCGTCGCGGCGATCGTGAACAGGTCGCGCGGCTGGCCCGCGGCCGGCTGATAGGCGTTCACGGTGCCCGAGCCGGCTCTGACCGCGAGCGTCGCTCCCGGCTTGAGAATGCCGACGGTCGTAACGAAGGGCGCTGCGGTGCTGCACGCCGCTAGGATGCAGAGCAGGAGAAGAAGCACTGAAACTCTCACCAGCGGCGCCTTCGATGCCTCAGCATCCGGCTACTTTGCACGCTGCGCGCATGACCACGCGGATGGTTAGGCGACGGCTTCGTCGAATTAGCCTCCAAGACCGGATCCCCCGGGAATAGGAGCATTTTCCCTTGCAAAAATCAGCATTATCGCTGGCGATCTGCGTCGCTGCATCCTGCATAACCGCCTGCAGCAGCGGCGGACTCTCTCCCTCCATGTCGTCGATTCCCGCGGCCAGGGCGCAGATTACGCAGCCGCAGTCTGGCCCCTCACCAATCGAGCACATCGTTCTCATCGTCCAGGAGAATCGCACCTTCAACAACCTCTTTGCCACGTTCCCGGGCGCAACCGGTGCGACGAAGGCAGAGAAAAAAATCAGCGGCCGTGACGAATCGATCACGTTGAAAGAAACGGGCCTGGGCGGCCAAAGAAACTTCAACCACAATTACAGCGGCTGGCTCACCGCGTACGACAACGGCCGGATGGACGCGTTCAATTTGGTCCGGTTCCCCAGCAGCGGCAAGACGGAAGGGGCCGGTCCTTACGAATACGTCAACCCGAGTTCAGTCGCGCCATACTGGCAGATGGCCGAACAGTGGGGTCTCGCAAACGCCATGTTCACGACGCAAGGTAGCGCGAGCTTCCCCGCTCACCAGGATCTGATTCGCGGGGGCACCGCGATTGATTCGAGCGATAGTTTGATCGATAACCCGCCGTACGGCAAGGCGTGGGGTTGCGATTCCGCGCCCGGCACAAAGACGTCGCTGATCAGCACCTATCTGCAAGTCAACCGGAACGGACCGTTCCCGTGCACTCAGGACTTTCCGGGATCCGGCACGAGTTACAAGACGTTGCGCGACCTGCTCGACGCGGCTTCGGTCTCGTGGAAATACTACACCCCCGAAATCGGAGTGAACGGCTCGATTTGGGACGCATTCGACGTGATTTCGCCGGTTCGCTTCGGTGCTGAGTGGGGCACCAACGTCAACTGGCCGGAAACCAATATCTTTAACGACATTTCGAACGGCCAACTCGCGAACGTTTCCTGGGTCATACCCGACGGCGCAAACTCGGATCATCCCAATCGCGGTACCGACACCGGTCCGTCGTGGGTTGCAAGCGTCGTCAACGCGGTCGGACAGAGCCAATATTGGAACTCGACCGCCGTCATCGTCGTTTGGGACGACTGGGGCGGCTTCTACGATCCGGTCGCGCCGCCGCTGCCGCGCGACGATCAGGGGGGCCCCGGGTTCCGCGTTCCGATGATCGTCGTCTCACCCTATGCGCGGACCGGCAGCGGCAGCCAAGGCGGTTACATCTCCAACACCGTCTACGGGTTCGGCAGCATCGTCCGGTTCGTTGAAGATACGTTCAATCTCGGACGCCTCGGCACGACCGACGGCACCTCCAACAGCATGGACGACATGTTCAACTTCTATCAATCCCCGCGTCAGTTCCAATCGATCGGTTCGAAGTATTCGCGTTCGTACTTCATACACCAGAAGCCCTCGGGACTTCCGGTCGACACGGAATGACAAGGTCTGGCGTCGCCGGCGCGATCGCCCTGCTATCGCTGCTGCTTGCAGCTTGCGAACAAGGCCCGATAACGCCGGCGGCACCGATTGCCGCCGCTGCAACCGGTAGTTCGGCCGATCGCACTAGCGCGCGGTGGATTCCGGCGCCCGACGCGTCGTATCAGATCCAGTACGACGGCCGGCTGGACTTGAAGGATCCGGCCGATATCTACGATCTCGACATGTTCGATACACCGCCGAAGATCGTCGCGAAGCTGCACGCGATGAAGCGGCGCGTCATGTGCTACGTCGACGTCGGCACGTGGGAGAACTGGCGCCCTGACGCCAAAGACTTCCCCAAGAGCGTTCTTGGCCACTCCGACGGACACTGGAAAGGCGAACGCTGGCTCGACATTCGCCAGACCGCGATTCTCGAGCCGATCATGGCTCGCCGGCTGGACCTTTGTAAGAAGAAGGGCTTCGACGGCGTCGATCCCGACAATCTTGACGGCTACCAGAACCGGACCGGTTTCCCACTCACCTATAGCCAGCAGCTTACCTACGATACGTGGGTTGCCAAAGCTGCGCACGACCGCGGGCTAACGGCCGACCAAAAAGGCGACAACAGCCAAGTCAAGGACCTCGTGAAAGTCTTCGACTTCGCCGTCGTTGAGCAGTGCTTCGCTCAGGGCTGGTGTAACCAGTTCGCGGTCTACACCAAGACCAACCGGCTCGTCGTTGACGTCGAATACTTTCATAACCGCACCCGTTTTCTCGATAAGACCTGTCCTGAAACGGCGAAGTACGACGAAACCGCGATCCTCAAGAGGCTGGAACTAACGGCCTGGATCCTAACCTGCCCACACAACTAAAACGGTAGGCTCGCCCGTGGCGTCATCAGCTTGACGTAGACGAGCACAAACCGCGGCGACCGCGATGCTAAAAAAGCTCCGCCTCACGGCGCGGATCGTCACCGGTAGTGCTCGTTAGTCTCTCTCGGTAGCAAGACGCCGTTTGGGGCGCCAAAGTACGCGGTAGAAACCCGACACGCGATCCGGCTTACGCATAGAACAGGAGCTATTCGATGCACAAACCATGGTCGTTTTTTTTGCTTGTCGTCGTGGCGGGGAGCCTGACCGCGTGCGGTGCGTCATCGTCTTCGGCGGTAACGCCGATGGCGCGGATTCGTCGTCCTCCGCTCGCGCGACGGGACTCCGGCAGCACGCCGATTCATCATATCGTCGTGGTCATTCAGGAGAACCGTACCTTCAATGATTTTTTCGCAACGTTTCCCGGCGCAACCGGCGCGACTTCTGGTTACGAACTGATCGACGGCGCGAGGCAGCCGATTGATCTCAAGGAGGTCTCGCTGGTCGGGCAGCCCGCCTTGAATCATTCTTACAGTGGTTTCACCGCAGCCTGCAACTATAGCTACTCGTCGGGTTGCCAGATGGACGGCTTCAATCTGATCAAGTATCCGAAGAATCCGCGCCTAGAGAAGACGGCGCCGTACGAATACGTCGATCCTGCCGATATCGCGCCATATTGGAGTATGGCCGAGCAGTACGGACTGGCTAATGCAATGTTCACGACCCAAGGGAGCAACAGCTTCACGGGACACCAGGATCTGATTCGCGGCGCAACGTTTATCGATCCCAACGACAGTATGATCGACAACCCGGGCGTCGGCGGCGCCTGGGGATGCGACTCCCAAGCCAACACCCGGACGTCACTAATCACGACGCAACTCAAATTCGAAGAGAATGCCGGGCCGTTCCCGTGCACTCGCGATTTTCCGGAATATGGTGGCTATAGTTACAAAACGCTGCGCGACTTGCTCGATGCCAAACATGTCTCCTGGAAATACTACACGCCGCAAATCCCAGACTCAGGCGCGATTTGGAACGCCTTCGACGTTATTTCGCCGGTGCGCTACGGCCCTGAATGGGGCACGAACGTGACTTGGCCGGAGACCAACGTCTTCAAGGACATCGCGAGCGGTACGCTTCCGGCGGTCTCGTGGGTGATCCCCGACGGACGTAACTCGGACCATCCCAACGGCGGACAGGACGATGGGCCGTCCTGGGTTGCCAGCGTCGTCGACGCGATCGGCGAAAGCGACTATTGGAACTCGACGGCAATCATCGTTGTCTGGGACGACTGGGGCGGCTTTTACGATCCCGTTCCACCCCCGTTTCCCCGCGACGACCAAGGCGGCCCAGGCTTCCGCGTTCCGATGCTGTTGATCTCTCCTTACGCGAAGATCGGATCCGGCAGCCAAGGCGGTTATATTTCAAACACCGTTTACTACTTCGGCAGCATCCTACGATTCAGCGAAGACACGTTCGACCTCGGACGTCTCGGGACGACCGACAGCACGTCAAACAGTATCGGCGACATGTTCGACTTCAACCAATCCCCGCGGCCGTTCCATGAATTCCGCTCAAAGTTCTCGCGCTCGTTCTTTCTCCATCAAAAGCCCTCAGGAATCCCAGTCGACACAGACTAGGAGCTCCGCCCAAACCAAGCTTTTGTCGCATTCGTGCCCCCCGGCCACGTAGGAGCTCCGCCCGCCCCGAGCTTTTGTCGCATTCGTGCCCAAGGCCAGACAGGGGCTCGGCGAGTTCCGCACGAATGCGACAAAAGATTTATTATGTCGTATTCAGGTGGTAGGAAGAAGTCCAGCCCAGGCGGGGCGCCCGACCCCGATCCGCTCGTCCGTGACCTGCGGGGCTACCTGCTGACCGAGCGCAAACGCAGTCCATTGACGGTCGCCGCCTACGAGCGGGATCTGATGGAGTTCACGGCGTTTTTGCGGGACACGGAAGCCTCGGTATCGCTGCAGGCCGTGAAGCCGACGCAGATTCGACGGTATATCGCGCACTTATTCGATCGGCGCGGCTGCGACAGCCGAACCGTCTGCCGGAAGCTGTCGTCGATCCGTGCGCTCTATCGCTTTCTCAAGATCACGGGCATCCTCGAGAACGATCCCGCCGCGGCCATTCCCGGCCCGTCGATTGCAAAAAAGCGTCCGGCGCCGCTCAAAGTCGACGAGGTCATGAAACTGCTGCGGACCTCGCTTGCCGGCCGGACGGATGCCGCCCAGCGGCGCGACAACGCCATCATGGAGCTTTTCTACGCCAGCGGGATGCGCCGGGCCGAGCTCGCCGGCGTACGGCTCGCCGACGTCGATCTCGCCGAGCGTACGATTCGCGTAACGGGAAAGGGCAACAAGGAGCGTTTGGTCGTGATCAACCGAGCGGCCGCAGAAGCCATTGAAGCCTACCTACGAGTTCGGCCGCGCAGCGCCGATCCGGCGCTCTTCTTGGGCCGCGGCGGCAAGGCGCTTACGCCGAAACACGTTTGGCGAATCTTCCGCGACATCTATCGCGTCAGCGGAATTCAGAAGCACGCAAGCCCGCACACCCTGCGCCACTCGTTCGCAACGCACCTTGTCGAGAACGGCGTGGACCTTGAGACCGTCCGCGAGCTGCTCGGGCACGAAAGTCTGGCGACGACCGGCGTCTATCTGCAGTTGGCGATGGGACATAAGCGACGCGCCTACGACGAGGCGCATCCGCGTGACCGCATGCCCGACCACTGATCCGCTGCGCTATTTAACGGCGATTCCGATTGTGTGCGGCCGGACGGACATCCTGACGATCGGGTGACCCGTGGTGCGTCCGCCCAGGCCGGCCGTTCGCAACGTATCCATCTCTCCGGGAGTTGGCGACGCTTCAGTAACTCCCGGCGTAAGGCCCTGCTGCCAGGCGGTGCACGCCGTGAGAATAAGGGTGGACGCGATAACGCAGATTAAAGGCTTGGTTCCCATGTTTGGCTCCTTTTTGGTGACGGGAGGGCGCTCGAGGCGCCCCAGCGGCTGCAGCATAGCGTCTCCGCCGTCCAGCCGGCGTCCAAGAGCTTGCGGCGGCTAATCCTCGATCCAGTCGCGGGTCAAATAGAGCCAGAACGCGAGACCGGCATACGCACCGTAGCGCGCGAATGCGCGCCGGATCGTCGAGTCTTTCGCGCGTTTTTTGCCCGCCAGGCGCAGGTATTTCGGACGTGTCCAGGAGTCGAAGATCAGCTGCCGATGGCGCCCGAGAAGCTGCATGACGTGCGCGGCGCCGTACGGTCCGATGCCGGGCAGCGCGAGGAGCCGCTGCTCGACGTCATCATCGCCGTATCGATCGCTGCGCAGCGATTCCAGGTCGAGTTCACCCCGCGCAACGTCCGTGGCGATCGCTCGTACGTAGGCACCACGATAGCCCATGCGTGCTACCTCTCGGAACCACGACTCCGGCGTCGCCGCAAGCCGCTCCGCCTCGGGAAACGCGCCCTCGCCGAGATCGGCCAAAGCCTGGGTCATTCGAATCGTTCCCGACCACGCGCAGTTCGTCGTGCAGATCGTCTTGATCACGTCTTCAAAGACGGTCGGGCTGGCGAGGATTCGGCCGGCGCCGGCGGCGGCCCAGCCGAACGTTTCGTCGCCGGCGATCTGCGCGTAGAATGGCGAAAGATCGTCGTCGAAACGGAACATTCGCGCGACTGCTGCTCGCGCCACATCCGCGTCGTCTTGGCGGAGACGCACGTTGGTTTCGACGATGAGTTTACCGTCACGCTCGCGCATCGAAAGCACGACGACACGTTTGCCGATGCGCAACGCGCGGCGATAGACCAGCGGCGGCTCTTGTATTTGCGCCGGCGCAAGCCGCGCGCAACCGTGCGAGTGAACGGTTCGCGCGAACGAGATCGGCTCGCCGCCCGCGCCGCGCAGCGGCAGCTCGCAGACGATCGCCACCGACGCGGCTAGGCTACGTAGGAAATGTTCACGGCGACGCCGGCAGCCGCGGCGCGCATGAGCACGCCATAGACTTCGTCGAGCTCGCTTTCAATCGCAGAAATCTCACGTGCGCTCACGCGGAAGCGAGCGGCATGCGTCCAGAGCAGGCTGCGAGCTCGTTCGAGTGCGCTGTGCAACCGCTCGGGGGTTGCCTCCAAGACCGGCCAGTCCAGCTCGCCTTGAGCCGGCACGACCCGCCAGCCAGGACCCGAAACGAACGCCACTTCTTCTTCCGCACCGAGCGCATGGGGCACCGCCGCCAGGACGTCGACAGCCTCTTGGTCGGCCAGCGACAAGGACAAGCCGAGCTCGCCCAGGCGGAGGATATAGCGGAAAAACGAGGCGCTCCCGACGGTGTACGCGCCAGCAACCGAGGCTACGTTGACGTGCACCAGTTCGAGGTCCGGTCGGTCGCTGCGAGAGTCGCTCATGAGTCAGGAAGCCTAGTTCGCGGGAATCAGCCCGGAATCAGCCCGAGTTCTTTGACCGCGTCCCGTTCTTTACGAAGTTCCTCCAGCGTAGCCTCGATCTTGGTGCGGCCGAAATCATCATGGGCGAGCCCTTCGACGATCCGTGAGACGCCGTTTTCGGTGCGCGACGGGAACGAGAAGACCAGGCCCGGATCGACGCCGTACTCGCCGTGCGAGGAGCGCCCAACGGAGTAATATTCACCCGCCGGCGTATCGTGAGTGAGGTTGTAGACGCCGACGATCGCGGCATTGGCGGCCGACGCTGCCGAAGAGGCACCGCGCTGTTTGATCACTTCCGCGCCCCGGTTTTGTACGGTCGGAATGAAGTTACTCTCGAGCCATTCTCGATCCGCGACGACCTCGTGCGCGGGACGTCCACCAATCTTCGCGTGGATAAAGTCGGGATATTGCGTCGTCGAATGGTTACCCCAGATCGCCATCTGCGCGATCTCGGTGACGTCGATGCCCGCCTTACGCGCAAGCTGCGCGCGCGCCCGTAACTCGTCGAGCGTCGTCATCGCAAAGAACCGGTCGGTGGGGATTTTCGGTGCGTTATTCATCGCGATCAGGCAGTTCGTGTTCGCGGGGTTCCCGACGACGAAGACCTGCACGTCGGCGGCGGCGTTCGCGTTGAGCGCTTGGCCCTGCTCGGTGAAGATCGCGCCGTTCACGCGAAGGAGATCGGAACGTTCCATGCCGGCCTTGCGAGGAACCGCACCGACCAGGATCGCCCAGTTCACGTCGCGCATCGCCTCGCCGGCATCCGAGCCGTAGCGAACGTTCTTGAGCAGCGGAAACGCGCAATCTTCCAACTCCATGGCGACGCCGCCGAGGGCTCCGAGCGCCTGCTCGAGCTCCAGCAACTGAAGTTCCAGCTCGGTGTCGGGTCCAAACATTTGACCTGACGCCATGCGAAAAATCAGCGCGTAGCCGATTTGCCCGGCCGCCCCGGTCACCGCCACCTTAATTCGTTTCTTCACGCATCCTCCCCAACAGCTAATTTGCAGCGTACGTTTCGGCAGGAGAGCTAAAGCTCGTTCAACACGAACCTGCCATATCGATGAGCGAGCACGCGGTGACAGGCTTCAGTGGAACCGACCAGCCCCGTGCATCCATCTACGACACCTGCATTCGTTGCGGCCTCTGCCTGCCGTCGTGCCCGACGTATCTCGAAACTATGACAGAAACCTCGGGACCCCGCGGCCGGATTAGTCTGATCAAGGCCGTCGGCGAGGAGCGGCTCGACCTCAACAGCCCCGGCTTCGTCGGGCAGATGTGGGAGTGTCTGGATTGCCGCGCGTGCGAGGCGGTCTGCCCTTCGGGCGTGCAGTACGGACAGCTCGTTGAAACGGCCCGCGCTCAAATTCGCCGCGCACAGGCTACCAATGAGTCCGGCGCCGTGCGCGCGGTTCGGCGGCTGCTCTTGCAGCGGCTCTTTGGCCGGCTCGATCTGATGTGCCTGGCCGCAACCTTCCTTCGATTCGCACAGCAGACGCGGCTGACGTCGCTCGCAGCACTCGTGGGACTCGGGCGAATCGCGAACCTCGCACCCCGAGTTCGCGGCGCATTCTTCGTTCCCAACGACCAGCGTTTCGAAGCGGCCGCTCCGCAAGGGCTCGCATTCCTGCACGCCGGCTGCATCATGGCTGTCGCTTTCGGCAACGTCCATCGCGCAACGGTACGCATGCTGCGTCGTGCCGGGCTTTCGGTCGTCGTCCCCAGCACGCAGGGTTGCTGCGGTGCCATCGCCGTTCACGCGGGTGAGATGGATCTCGCACGCGAGTTTGCCAAGCGTAATATCGTCGCGTTCGAACGCAGCGGCGCCGACGTTTACATCGTCAACGCGGCGGGCTGCGGAAGCGCGCTCAAAGAGTACGGCGACCTTTTTGCCGACGACCCTTCCTGGGCGCAGCGCGCGGCGAGTTTCTCGGGGCGCGTTCGCGATGTCGTCGAGGTACTCGACGCGATGGACTTCGGAACCGCGAGACGCGCGATCGACGCAACGGTCACTTATCAAGAACCTTGT